>CAZPZK010000053.1:511-12306 GCA_964591095.1 uncultured Moraxellaceae bacterium
TGGCAAGGTCGTGCTCTACCAACTGAGCTATTCCCGCGTCATCAGGCGATCTATTCTAGACGGTTTTTGAGGGGCGTCAAGCCCCATCATGCTGATTGCTTTAAATCTGGCCAAGCGGCACGCAAATACACCACCATCGACCACAGGGTCAGCCCCACCGCCACGTAAAGCAGGATAAAGCCGGGCCAATCCAGGCGCGGATCGCGCAGCAACAGCACGGTGATGGCGGCCATTTGCGCCGTGGTTTTCCATTTGCCGATGGAAGAGACCGCAACATTGGCGCGCTTGCCGATTTCCGCCATCCACTCGCGCAGGGCGGAAATGGTGATCTCCCGCGAGATGATGACGACGGCGGCGATGACCATGAAGACATTGGGATGCCACTGCACCAGGATGACCAGCGCGGCGGCCACCATCAGCTTGTCCGCCACCGGATCCAGGAAGCGGCCGAAAGCGGAGGTCTGGTTCCAGGCGCGGGCCAGATAGCCGTCAAACCAGTCGGTAATGGCGGCAAACAGGAATATCCCGGCCACCAGCAGGTTTTGCCAGGCGAAGCTGACAGGCCAGTATGCCAGCAGCACCAGTACCGGTATCAGGGCGACCCGCATCAAGGTGAGTATGTTGGGCACGTTCCACAAGGTCGGGGCTGGCAAGGTCTGTTCTCCGCCATCCAGGTTGGGGGGCTAGTGTAATGCACTGTAAATCGTTTCTGCCAGTGCCGCGCCAATGCCGGGAACCCCGGCAATGTCCTGCATGCTCGCTTTTTCCAGTTCCTGCAGACCACCGAAGTGGTTCAGCAAGTCCCGGCGGCGCTTGGGCCCGAGGCCGGGAATCGATTCCAGCGGTGATTCCCGCCTTTTTTTGTCGCGCTTGGCGCGGTGCCGCGTAATGGCAAAGCGGTGCGCCTCGTCGCGGATATGCTGGATGACATGGAGTCCGGGGTGATCGGCCGGCAGTTGGAGTGGCTCGCGCTCATCAGCGAAGTGCAGGGTTTCCAGGCCGGGCTTGCGCCCTTCCCCCTTGGCGATCCCCACCAGCAGCACGGAGTCAATATCCAACCGGTCCAGCACCTTGACCGCCTGCGCCAATTGCCCCTTGCCGCCGTCGATAAAGAGAATGTCCGGCAACACGGCCTCCTCCCCCTTGCGTGAAAAACGCCGGGTCAAGGCCTGCTCCATCGCGGCATAATCATCCCCGGGCGTGATATCGCGGATCAGGTATTGGCGATAATCACGGGTGCGTGGCCCCTCCGTATCAAACACCACGCAGGAAGCAACCGTCGCCTCCCCTTGCGAATGGCTGATATCAAAGCACTCCATGCGCGCGGGCGGCGATTCCAGCTCCAGCGCATCCTGCAGTGAAGCCATGCGGGCGGAAAGGTGAAGCCGGTTGGCGAGCCGGGCCTTCAAGGATTCGAAGGCATTGAGACGCGCCAGGTCCACCCAGGCGGCGCGGGTTTCTCGGACGCGATGACGCACGGGGATGCGCTTGCCAAATCGCTCCTGCAAGGCGCCGGAAAGCACCTCAGCCTCCTCCAGGTCGCGGTCGAGCAGAATTTCTTCCGGCAAGTCACGCTCCTGCTGCCAGTAAAAACCGGCCAGAAAATCCGCCAGCAACCGCTCCGGACTGTCTTCGGCGGTATCGGGAAAATAACTCTTGCTGCCGAGCACGCGTCCGCCCCGGACAAACAGCACGGTGATGGCCACGGATCCGGCTTGCGAGGCCAGGGCAAAGACATCCGCCTCGCCCTGTTCACAATATACCGCCTGCCGCGCCTGTATCTGGCGCAAGGCCGCAAGTTGGTCGCGGTAGATGGCGGCTTGCTCGAATTGCCAGTCGGCCGAGGCAGCCTCCATGCGCTGGATCAGGCTCTCCTGGATTTCGGTGTTGCGCCCCTGGAGGAAGCGCACGGCATTGGTGACGTCCTCGCCATAGGCTTCCGGACTGACCAGACCCACGCAGGGCGCCCGGCAGCGCTTGATCTGGAACTGCAGGCAGGGCCGGTCGCGATTGCGAAAGGTGTTGTCGTCGCACTGCCGCACCAGGAAAACCCGTTGCAGCAACTCCAGCGTTTCGTGCACTGCCTTGGCGCCGGGATAAGGACCAAAGAGTTTGCCACCGCGCGCCATGCGGCCGCGCTGCCATCCCAGCCTCGGATATGGGGCATCGGCGGACAGGACGATATAGGGATAGGATTTATCATCCCGCAGCAGGATATTGTAGGGCGGCCTGTGCGTTTTGATCAGCGTCTGCTCCAGCAGCAACGCTTCGGTTTCCGAGGAGGTAATGGTGAGTTCAATGTCCGCAATCCGCTCTACCAGCGCCCGGGTCTTGGGATGGGTGATGTTTTTTTGGAAATATGAACTGACGCGGGATTTGAGCGACTTCGCCTTGCCGATATAGAGAATATCACCCGATGCGCCCAGCATGCGGTAGACACCCGGTTTCTGGGGCAGCGTCGCCAGGATGGCGGAAATCCTTTGCTGGATATCACTCATTGATTGTATGCCGCCCTGCGCGCGCCTGCCCGGCCCTTACCGGTCATTTTGCAGCAGGCCGTGTCGCAGGGCCATGTGCGTCAGCTTGACGTCATTATCAATGCGGAGTTTTTCATAGATCCGGGCGCGGTAAGTACTGATGGTCTTGGGGCTGACATACAGACTGTCGGCAATTTCCTGATTACCCTGGCAATTGACGATCATCATCGCCACTTGTTTCTCACGTTCAGAAAGCACATCAAAGGGGGACTGTGCCTTTTGCAATGAATTGATGGCCATTTCCTGCGCCACGTCCGGGCTGAGGTAGGTCTGGCCGGCACAGATGCTGCGGATCGCCGCCACCATGTCGGGCAAAGGCGTACCCTTGGTAATATAACCGGACGCCCCCGCCTTCATCAGCATGGAAGGCATGGGCTCTGCATCGCAGACGGTCACGGCGAGAATCCGGATATCCGGCGAGGCGGTCAGCAGCTTGCGGGTGGCTTCCAACCCGCCGATACCGGGCATCTGCACATCCATCAGCACTACATGCGGTTTCAGCTCCTTGACCAGGCGGAGGGCGTCCTCCCCGCTGGCGGCCTGGCCGACCACCTTGATATCGCGGACATCGGCCAGCATGCGTGAGATTCCCATGCGAACCAGGTCATGATCATCAACGACAAGCACCTTGATCAAAATCCACCCCTGCCATTGCTCGAAAATCGTGCACAACATCACAGATTGCTCGGTTACAGGATTTATAATAAATGAAAACGAACAAAACAAACATGGAACCGGGAGGTAATGGCGGCGGTTCTACGTTTTTCACGGGTTAGCCCTGTTCAGCCATGCACCGTTTGTCTGGAAGTTTGTTACAAAATCTTGATTTGACCTGTCACGCTCTTTGCATATTGCTGAAAGTGAGCCATGCTTGGAATATGGATGCATTGTCGTGCAACAGGCATGTCGCAACTCCCGAAGGCCGGAGGTCTGATCGGGGTTATTGATATTTTTATAAGGTGCTCCGCATATGAAAGCACGTTCTACCCTCTGGCAAGCTGTTGTCACCGGCGTTCTGGCCTTTTCCCTGTCGGCAACCGGACAGGCCGCGTCTGACAGCCATGACAAGAATAAAAACCGCAAGCAACCCGTCAAGGTTGCCCAGAAGGACAAGGCCGCCAAACCGGCCAAGAAAGCCGTAGCGCACTCCTCCAAGAAAGAAAACGCCTCCGGCAAGGATTCCCGCAAAACCGTCGCCTCCTCCAAGGCGAAGGACCGCAAGGTCGTCAAGTCGCGCGCCGCCACCAAGTCCGAGCGCGAACTCGCCCGCAAGGAGCGCAACCGCGAGAAGCTGGCCCGCATTACCCGCACCGGCAAGCCCGCCCGGGCCGCCAAGGCTTCCGGCTCGCGCGCGTCTGTCCGCTCGGTGGCCTCCGCCGGCAACGTGCTCGCTCCGCGCGTCATTGCCGCGCCGCAAATCGCCCAGGCCGATGATGCCCGCAGCCAGTTGAACCTGGAGTCGCGCGCCGCCTTGATCATGAATGCGGAAAACGGTCAGGTGCTGTATGCCAAGAACACCAACCGCACGATGCCCATCGCCTCCATCACCAAGCTGATGACGGCCATGGTGGTGATTGATGCCGGATTGCCGATGGATGAACCGATCACCATTGCCGAGGCGGATGTCGACCATCTGCGCAACACCACCTCCCGGCTGTCGGTGGGCACGGTGCTCTCCCGCGCCGAACTGCTGTTGCTGGCGCTGATGTCCTCCGAGAACCGCGCCGCCGCCGCCCTTGCCCGAACCTACCCCGGTGGCACGACCGCCGCCGTCGCGGCCATGAACCGCAAGGCGCGCAGCATCGGCATGGAGAATGCCCAGTTCCACGACAGCACCGGTCTCAACAGCGGCAATGTTGCCTCGCCCAACGATCTGGTGCGCATGGTCAAGGCTTCGACGCAGTATCCCCTGATCCACCGCTTCTCCACCACGCCCGAGCACAGCATCTACATTCGCGGCCAGCACCAGCAGTTCCGCAACACCAACTCACTGGTCAAGAACAACGACTGGGATATTGCCGTGTCCAAGACCGGATTCATCAACGAGGCCGGACGCTGCCTGGTGATGCAGGCCCGCATCAAGTCGCAGCCGGTGGTGATCGTGCTGATGGATTCGTGGGGCAAGTACACCCGGATCGGTGACGCGCAACGGGTCAAGAAATGGCTGGAGTCCGCATTCTCCGCCAACCGCCCCAACAAAAAACTGCCGCCGGTCGCCTGATTCCGGCATAATGAAAAGCCCCTCGACGAGGGGCTTTTTAATTGGGAGATCCGCCGCCATGCACGAACTATATGCCCTGCCGGAAAGCACGCTGCGCCGTCTGGAAGCGTTTCTCGACAGCGACGAAAATGAACACGGACTGGACTTTCAGGGCACGCACGGTTTTCTCTGCGCCGTGACGGTGGGTCCGGCGCGCGAGGCGGCGCAATGGCTGGATGCCCTGTTTGAAGGCTGCGCTCCCGATGCCCTGACGGCGGACCTGATGGCGTGGCAAAAAAGCCTGCACGCCACCCTCTATCATGAAAAAACCCTGGAGCTGCCCTGCCCGCTCCAGGTCGCCTCCGGCAAGGACGGCAACGAACTCACGGACTGGTGCACCGGTTTCATGGAGGGAATCTTCAGTGATGAAGCGGCGTGGTACGCCCGTGATGAGGATCTGGTGGCCGAATTGACGCTGCCGATGGTGGTGATCAGCGGTCTGGTCGAAGATCCGGAACTGGATCACATGCGTCGCCAGCCCAAGCTGATGATGCAGCTGGCCCGGCAGATTCCCGAAATCCTGACCGAGATCTACTTGTTTTTCCACGCCCCGCGCAATGTGTGAGTCCCCGGCTTGTAGGGTTTCTGTGAGCTGGTTCGGCAAGCCGTCACGGTCTAGACTCAGCGCCATGAATCCACGGCCCGCCCAGACGCCATGAAGGAAACCCGCCGCTATAACACCCCCTGCATCGGCCAGTGCTCGACGGTCTTTGGCGACAGTGTTTGTCGCGGCTGCCTGCGTTTTGTCCACGAAATCATCGACTGGAATCGCTACAACGAAGACGAAAAAAACCTGGTCTGGCAACGCCTTGAACTTCTGGTTTCCCGCATCGTGCCGGATTGCGTTCAGGTCGATGACCCTCGCGCCGTGGAGATGGCGGTGCTCCACTACCGCCTGCCTTACCGCTCCGGCAATTTGTGGCACAACATCTACAACCTGCTGCGTCACGCCGAGCGTCGCAACCTGGTGCTGGCAAATGCCGGCTTTCGTTTGCTGCCCGGTATGGATACCCCGGAAATCCAGCAGCGGCTGTACACGCTGGCCGAGGCTTACTATGAGCGCGATTTCCTGCGCGCCTTGCGCATGGTGCCTTATGCCTCGGTCCGAGACGACGGTTATGATGCGCCGGATGCCTGCTAAGGCACATTGCCTTTTCATTGGGGCAAGGTCAGTATAGCGGCTTCATCCTCCGGTTTTTTCACGCCACGTCATGGCCCAGCGCACATACCTGCAGGTTCCGTTTCCCGAAAAGGACCAGGCCAAGGCCTTGGGCGCGCGCTGGGACCCGCTGGAGCGCAAATGGTACATCCAGGCGGATGACCTGACGCCTTTCCGACGCTGGATAGCGCTGCAAGGCCCCGATACCACCGCTGTCCCTTCCTTCCAGGGTACCGGAGAAACGCCGGCGGCCTATCAAAGCAGCCCGCATGCCGCCCAAGGCGTCAGCCTGCTGGATTTCATGCGGCGCGTGCAGTCCACGGTCGAAGCCGTCTTTGCGCAGCCGGTGTGGGTGCGGGTGGAAATCAATCAGGCCCGGCAGAGCCAGGGTCACTGGTTCCTGGAGTTGGTGGAGCATGACGCAACCGGCACGGTCGTCGCCCAAACTTCCGGCATCCTGTGGAAAAACCATCTCGGCATGTTGCAGAAATTCCAGCAGGAAACCGGCGTCATGCTCAGCGAAGGCATCAAGTTGCTGCTGGCGGTGCAGCCGCGCTTCAACCCGCGTTACGGTCTCAAGCTCGACATACTCGGCATGGACAGCGCCTTCACCCTCGGTGACATGGCCGCCAAGCTCAACCGTATCCGCGACACCCTGAAGCAGGAAGGCGTCTATCTTCGCAACAAGCGTCTCGCGCTCCCCCATGACTTTACGCATCTGGCGGTGATCAGCCCCTCAGGCGCGGCCAGCCTGGGCGATTTCCGCGCCGAGGCCGACCGGCTGGAACAGCTTGGCCTCTGTCATTTCACCTATTACGAAACCCTGTTTCAGGGCCCGGGCGCGGCCGCCGCCATCCGTCTGGCGCTGCAACGCGCCCAGACACTGCATCAGCGTCAGGCGGTGGATGCCGTAATCATCATCCGGGGCGGCGGCGCGGCCTCCGACCTGTTCTGGCTGAATGACGAGGACCTGGCCCGGGAGGTTTGCCTGTGCCCGTTGCCGGTGATTACCGGTATCGGCCACGAACCGGACAATACCATCCTGGATGAAGTGGCAGCGCGCCGCTGCGATACTCCGTCAAAGGTTGCGCAGCTGCTGCTGACCACCATTGCCGGCGCTACCGCGCAGGCGGAAGCCTGCATGCAAATCATCCGCGATCTGGCGGGACGCCGCTTGCAGCAGGCAGGCCATGAGGCGGAACGCCACTGGGAACAGACACGAGCCCAGGCCGCGCAAGGCCTGGAACACCGACTGACGCGCGTGGAACAGGATCATCGGGAAATTGTCGCCACCGCGCGCCTGACCGTGCTGCGCCGTCAGGACCGCCTCGATTTTCTGATGCTGTCCTGCCGGGAAGCGGGCGTCCGCCACGCCCAGTCCGCCCTCAACACGCTGGAACAGCCCTGGCGCCAGATTCGGGAACTGGGCGCCCAACGACTGCGCACGGCCGCGACCCAATGTGAACAGCTGATTCAGGTGATCATTGCCCTGGGGCCGGAAAAAACCCTGAAGCGCGGCTATGGCGTGCTGCGGACGGGGGGGCGGGTCGTCACCACCCGGTCCGCGATAGCGCCAGGCGACGAATTTTCAGTGGAAATGCAGGATGGCGTCATGACGGCGCGGAGATTGACATGAGCAAAAGCAAACCAACGGCCAGTTTCAATGAGCATTACCTGATCCTGCAGCGCAATGCCGAACGGCTGCGGGAAGAACAGGATCTGGATATCGACAGCCTGGTGCCCCTGGTCGAGGAGTCCGCCAAGGCGTATCAGGTCTGCAAGGCAAGGATAGAAGCGGTGCGACAGGCGCTGGAAGCGCATCTGCAGCAAGGCGGGACCATCACGGAGGAAGACAACCGGGGGTAAAGGAGAAATTCCGGAATAATGTCCTCCAGTCGAGGACATTGGTGCGGGTGATAGGACTTGAACCTACACGGGTCTCCCCGCCAGAACCTAAATCTGGTGCGTCTACCAATTTCGCCACACCCGCACAGCGGCCGACATCATACCAGAAATTACAGCCCCGCCTAGTCCGCGCGGGCCGTCGTCCGGTGCAACAGCCCGAAGATTGCGCCAAGGGCGACACCGGCAACCAGTCCGGCCAGGTGCGCGCCATTGGCCATCTTGCCGATGATCGAATCCAGTATGCCGCTGTAACCCAGCAGCAGCCAGGCCACCATGAAAATCAGGATATCCATGCGCAAGCGGAAGCCGGCGCGGGGATTGGCCAGCGGATACATCCAGACATAACCCAACAGTCCGTAAACCACGCCGGACAAGCCGCCAAAACCCCGGCCCGCCTCGTGAAACTGCCAGAAATTGCCAACCAGCGCCGTCACGACGAATACCCCCAGCAGTTGCATCCGCGACTGCGTCCTTTCGATCAGGCCGCCCAGATCCCACCACCACAACAGATTGAACAGGAGATGGGCAAGACCGAAATGCAGGAATACCGGCGTCAGCCAGCGCCATACCTCCGTCTGCGGCCGCCAGGGTTGGTCGGGGAAGCTCAAGGCGGAAAAGACCGCGCGCGGATCGACCATCATCGCCAGCCAGACGCCCACGCAAATCATCGCCACCAACAGCGTCAGCCAGCCGCCCCGCGACCACAAGCCCTTCAGCACCTGACCCACGCCACCCTGCCGGCGATCTATCGGCTGCTGGACGACCCGGCCGGTCTGCCACGACGATTGCCAGTACTTGTTGTCTTCCGGATTGTCCATGAACTCGTCGAGCTCCATCCGCGCCCGCTCCAGATCCTGGTCGCTGCGCAGGAAAATGGCAAAACGGTCCGTCTCCACTTCGATGCGGTTGGCGATGCCGACGGAAACCAGATAATCGCTGAAGGCCAGGGCAATGCGGTGCTCGGCAAAGGAAGCCAGTTCAATCATGTTGCAATTCAACCTGTGACTGCGAATAGGAGAGGATGCGGTAGCGCTCCGCCTTGGACAGGTCCTGCAAGCGGCGGCATTGCTCAAAAAAACGCGGCAGGTCGAAGGACACCGAGGCCAGCAGGGCATCCAGCGCCGGCACCAGGTCATGGTAAACCGCGACGCTGTTGAGCCGGGCGTTGTTGAGTCCGGCAAACCAGGCGTCATAGCCGGCATAACCGTCCCAGGCGTCACGCTTGAGCTGTTCGTGGGCCTGACGCAGGCTGTCGAGGACTCGTTGCTTGCCCAGGCGCTTTTCCTCCGGGGAAACCGGCGACGCATAGAGCCGTTGCAGTTCCTGGCGGTAAGGCTGGATCAGTTCGGCAAACTGGTGCTGCCGCTGCAAGCGCAGGACTACCGCTTTCAGATCCTCCGGACGACCGACGAGATAGCGCCGCAACGCCTCGTGCGCCACGACCTCGGCAAAACTTTCGTTGAATACCGGATCATTGCGGGCGTAGACCACCTGATGCGCCAGTTCGTGGAAGACCAGTTCCGCCAGATCCGGCTCGCGACGGGCCAACTGGCTGCTCAGCATGGAGTCGCGGAACCAGCCCAGCGTGGAATAGGCCGCCACCTTGCCGATATGCGTGTCATAACCCTGCCCTTGCAGTCCGGCGGCAAATGCCTCTGCGGGCGCTTCCGCAAAATAATTGCGGTAGGCCAGGCATCCGACAAACCACCAGCACCAGCTCTTGGCCTGCAGCGACAATTCGGGGGTGGCCGAAACCGACCAGAGCGCATACGGACGGTGGATATCGACATAGGTATCAAACTGGCCCTTGACCGGGAGGCCGAGGTCGGCGGCAAAGGCGCGGATGCCCTGAAGACTTTGCAGGCGGGCGCTGACCGCGGGCGGTGTGGCCGGGTCCCGCAGCAATCGCTCCACCGGCTGGCGACGGCTGAGCATCTGCCACTGTCCCTTGCCAAGATGGCCCAGATACGCCGCTGACTGGCACCCGGCCAGTATCAGGGACAACAGGCTGACCTGCGCCGCCCGCCAGGGGGTCATGGCCAAAAATCCGCGGTGATCATGTGCCGGCGTCTCCGGGCGGAGCAACATCGTCCAGCTGGCCGCGACGGATCGCCAGCTCCATGCGGTGAGTCATCAGCCGCAGCCCTTCCGACACCGCCAACATGCCCATGGCGGCGGTCACCGCCACGGCCGAGCCGTAACCGCTGCAGCTCAGTCCGGCATCACAGCTGGCGCCCTCCGGCATCACCACCGCCTCGTTGGAGTAGACACAGGCAATCCCGAATTTCTCGCGCGCCTTGGTGGGAAAGGCGTAATCGTGCCGCAATTGGCGGCGGATCTTGGCGATCAGCGGGTCACGCTCGGTCAGCGCGAGATCGCTGACCCGCAATTGGGACGCGTCCTTCTTGCCGCCCGCCGCGCCGCAAACCACCAGCGGGATGCGGCGGCGGCGGCACCACAGCACCAGCGAAATCTTGGCCTGCACATCATCCGTGCAGTCAAGGACCAGGTGCGGCGTGTCCGCCATCAACTCCGGCAGGTTGTCCCAGGTCAGGAAATCATCCACCAGCCGCAAATCCAGGCGCGGATTGATCGCCCGCGCGCGCTCGCCCAGCACATCAATCTTGTTGCGCCCGAATTGACCGTCCAGCGCCGGGAGTTGCCGGTTGACATTGGAGGGCGCCAGCACATCCATATCGATGAGGGTCAGGCGGCCGATGGCGGTACGGGCGAGCGCCTCGATCGCCCAGGAGCCGACGCCGCCCGCACCCGCCACCAGCACATGCGCGCGCTGGTGCAGGGCAAGGCCGCGATCACCATACACGCGACGGGTGCCGGCAAACCGGCGGTCATAATCATCCTCCGCGTGCGGATGCGCGGACGGAATTTCAGGGGTCTGGGTATTCATGGCGGCGGATTATACCTTCTATTCCCCGCAAAGACTGACGAGATGTCATTGCTTTATAGGCGTTTGTCATTACAATTGCGCCTCTCTTAAATCCGGAGCGATGCCGTGCTGACAGACTGTCCCATCCTGTTGGACGACGAGCACCTCCTGGTCATCGGCAAGCCCGAGGGACTGCTGTCCGTGCCCGGCAAGGGACCGGAAAAGACCGATTCCCTCTATTACCGCCTGCAACAGCGTTGGCCCGATATCCGCCTGGTGCATCGCCTCGACCGCGATACGTCCGGCCTGCTGGTATTTGCCCGCAGCCTGGCAGTCCAGCAGCATCTCAACCGCCAGTTTGCCGAGCGGACCGTCAACAAGCAGTACATCGCCCTGGTCTACGGACATCCGGCCGACATGCGCGGCGAGGTCAACCTGCCCATCCGCTACAATCCGGAAAACCCGCCGACCCATATCGTGGACTTTGAACACGGCAAGCCGTCGCTGACCCATTGGTCGGTGCTGGAGCGCCGGCCGGGCTTCACCCGCGTCTTGCTGGAGCCGGTGACCGGCCGTTCGCACCAGTTGCGGGTGCACATGCAGGCGCTGGGACATCCCATTGCCGGTGACAGCCTGTATGCGGGCGACAATGATATTTCCGCCGCGCCGCGTTTGTGTTTGCACGCGGAGACACTAGAATTCACCCATCCGGTTACGGGCGAGCGTCTGCGACTCACCCTGCCCGCCCCTTTTTGAACAGATAGAATCCATTTGCTTATGAGTACTCCCACCCCTGCTATTGGCCAGCGCTGGCTGTCGGACGCCGAAACGGAACTGGGCCTGGGCATGGTGATCGAGGTTAATGCCCGCACCATCACCATCCTCTTTCCCAAGAGCGAGGAAACCCGGGTCTACGCACGCCAGAATGCCCCGTTGTCTCGCATCCGTTTTACCGAAGGCGACCTGGTGACGGATACCGACGGCAAGGAATGGCAGGTACGGTCCGTACTGGAGCGCCAATTTGTCCTGCGCTACGAGGTCGTCAAC
>CAZPZK010000054.1:0-6347 GCA_964591095.1 uncultured Moraxellaceae bacterium
GGCCACCATCGAGTGGGAGTGACGTCGCCTACCGGCGGCTGTCTATGGAATACCGCAAGGAAATTGACGGGTTGCGTGCCTTGGCCGTGCTTCCCGTCATCTTTTTCCATGCCGGATGGCAGGGCTTTGCGGGAGGGTTTGTCGGCGTTGATGTCTTTTTTGTGATCAGTGGTTATCTGATCACCTCCATCATTCTTGCGGAGCAGCGGGCCGGGACGTTTCGTCGGGCCGGATTTATAGAGCGCCGGGCACGACGGATCTTGCCGGCGCTGTTTCTGATGATGTCAGCATGTCTCGTGTGGGCCATTCTGTGGTTTTTGCCAACGGACATGCGGTTTTTCTCCAAGAGCCTTGCGGCCGTCACGTTGTTTGTCTCAAATATCCTGTTCTGGCAGACCTCGGGTTACTTCCGGCCGGCGACAGAGTTGATCCCCTTGCTCCATACGTGGAGCCTGGCCGTGGAAGAGCAATTTTATGTGCTCTTTCCCCTGTTCATGATCTTGTCGCAGACTTGGGGGTCAAGAATCAGGACGGGTGTCCTGATCCTGATGTTGCTTCTGAGCCTGGGGCTGGCGCAGTATCTGGTACTCACCAAGCCCTCAGCGGCTTTTTTCCTGTTGCCAACCCGGGGGTGGGAAATTCTACTGGGGGTGCTGGCGGCATTCTGGCAGTCCCGTCAAAGGCCAATACCGGGCATGGCGTTTCGTGAGGTACTGGGAGGCATCGGCCTGTCGATGATCCTTGTTGCAGTTGCCATCTATCACAAGAAAACCCCTTTCCCCGGATGGCCGGCGCTGATGCCCGCGTTGGGCGCAGTTCTGGTGATTCTGTATGCCTCACCCCAAACACGGGTCGGGCGCTTGTTGGGTCAACGCGGGCTCGTGGGCATGGGGTTGATCAGTTACAGTGCCTATTTATGGCATCAACCCCTGTTGGCCTTTGCCCGATACCGGTTGATGCGTGACTTGTCCACAGCGGAATTGTCATCAGTGATGTTGTTCGTGCTGGTGTTGGCGTATGGCAGCTGGCGGTTTGTCGAAATTCCGTTCAGGGATCGGCAACGCTTCACGGCAGGCAGGATTGCCCGTTACGGCTTGTTGGCGACTTTTTTTTTCCTGGTGGTGGGTGTCGCCGGCTACCAGACGAACGGATTCACATTTACCCCGGCAGGACAGAATGATCCGTACCAGCCTTGCCGTGCTCAGGATATGCAGGATGGCCTGTGCATTTTCGGTAATCCGAATGCCGCCGAGGCCATTGTCCTGATTGGAGACAGTCATGCCGGGCATTTCTCGAAAGCTTTGATCCGTCGTTTCGGGGAACAGTACAAGATCATAATGATTTCGTGCAGTTCCTGTTTCTTTGGCGATGCCTTGCGCTTCGATCATGTGGCAACCGACAGGAAAGCCTTGGAGGAAAGGAGGAAAATGATTGGCCAGCTACGCGCCCATCACATCAAGGTAGTCATCCGCGGCCAGCGCTGGCAGGGGTATGGTATTGATACTGCATATAAAATACGCTCGGCTGTGCAGGATGCCAGGAATTTTTTTGGTATTCCTTACGAAAAGATGATTATTCTCGGGTCGCCATTGGAAATCGACTATCGTTGCCATGCCGTGCAATTCCATCAGGTGTTTGACACCGGACCGTGCCGGATTGACCATGATTCACGCGCCAGGAATGCGGCATTCACCCGGGTAACCCGTCAGTTGAGAGCCGACCCGCGTGTGATCTATATTTATCCTGCTGAAGTGCTGTGCCCGGGAAATGCGTGTACCGTCGTGCATGGGGGGGAGCTTAGCTATCTGGACCGGCACCATCTCTCCCTGTCCGGTGCTTCCCGGCTGATGGAGGTTTTCGATAGCGTCATCTCGACCGGAGAATAAAAAGTGACACCGGATGCATCCTTCAACCCAGTCGGGTGTCTATGAATGAGCAGCGCCGACCGCATCGCCAACGCCGAAGCCGCGCTTCTTGAGCTGATGATGTTCTTCATCCGCCACAGCCTGCCGGGCTGGCCCGCCAAACTCACCGATATCCTGGAACTGCTGCGCGCGCAAAAGGCGCATGAGGCGCTGGAGGCCTGGGGGCGTTTCCCCTTGCTGGGGGAGTACGGCTTGATGGAGGTGCGGGTCTGCTACGAATACGGCTATCGCGCGGAAGACTATGACACGGAACAGGCGCACTACCGCCTGTTGCTTGATCAGTACCTGCTGACCATGAACAATCTGCGCTTGTACCTGCGTTCCGGCGTCACCCGGCCGCTGGTGGAGATTTACCTTGACCGACCCTGAGCGTGCGGATCCCCCCGCACCGTGCTTTACGGAACGGGACGAACTGTTTATGCGGCGCGCGCTGGCCCTGGCCGGGCAGGGAGCGGCGAAGGGCGAAGTACCGGTCGGAGCGGTCCTGGTCGCTGCCGACGGAACGGTGTTGGGGGAGGGCTATAACCAGCCGATCCTGGCGCATGACCCTACGGCCCATGCCGAAGTGGTGGCCCTGCGGGCGGCCGGACAGGCCTTGCGCAATTACCGGCTGGAAGGGGAAACCACGCTGTATGTGACGCTGGAGCCCTGCACGATGTGTGTGGGGGCGATGGTGCATGCCCGGGTGGGGCGAGTGGTGTTCGCGGCTTCGGAGCCGAAGGCGGGGTCGCTGGTCAGCGCCCGCCGCTTGTTGGAAAGCGGGTATTACAACCACGTCTTCCGCTTTGAAGGCGGTTTGCTGGCGGAAGAAGCCGGACAACTGTTGTCCGGCTTCTTCCGCGCGCGGCGGGAGGCCCGGAAATCCGCCGAGTGAGACAGCGTCAGCGCGCGGCGGCGGGAGTTTGCAGCGCCTGAATGAGCGCCTGGACGGCGGCCAGGTTGAAATACAGGGATTCCCGGGCATAATCCTGAGGGATGACATTCACGTTCACCACCTGCCCCTGGTAAACGGTCCACGCCGATTCCCCGAACATTCCCATCGTGATGCTTTCCGGCAATTGCAGGGTCAGGATTTCCTGCCCGGACTCGCTCCGAACCAACCATGAGCCGCCGGTAAGTGCCGTTTGCCGCGTGATGTTGCCGGCGCGGTCACGTTGGATCCGCGTCAATTCAAAGCTCCCGTTCGTGAGGAATTGGCCCGACACTTCCTGTGTCACATACATCACGCCGGGCTCCTCACTGCTCTCCTCGGTGAATCCCACCAGGGGCAGCGCGTGATTGCCGCCGCCGGGGGAGTAATAGTCACGGAAGGCCGCCAGCGAGCCAAATGCCGGCTGGTCCGGCAAATCCCGGTTCCGCAGTATCGGCAGATCGGTTTCCGTATTGAAGGGATTGATATCGGGAATGAGGTATTCCGTATGTTCCGCGAGACCCAGATACCGATAGGCGACGGCGCCGGCGGGGAAGAGGGCACTGTCCCGGAAAGGCAGTTGGGGATTTTCGAGCCAGCTCAGGGAAAAGTTGTGCAAGGGCGCGCGATGGTTCTGCAAGAACTCGCGGATGTTCAGGCCCGCCAGATCCAGACGAACCGCCTTGTCCCGGGCGTAGTCGGTCAGCGGCGCCGGCCGGGGGAAGTTGGACTCCCAGACGCCATTGACCAGCCTGAGGGCTCGTGGGACGGGAACGACCTTCGTGCTCTGGATCGCCGTCGCCCGGTCCCACAGGGTGTTACTGGTCGCCGGTAAAACGGTATTCCCCGACAGGGTGACCGTGATGTGCGTCAGTTGCAGGGTGTCGGCGGGATAATCCGGCGCGCAAGGGGCGGGATAACCCAGGGCGGTACAGTCGGCCGGATGGTAATTGCTGATGAAGTACCCATCCCGCAAGGGCTCCAGAATGTCGGGGACCACGGTCCCGCCCCGCTTCAGGGAGCGCAGGACGCCAGACAGGGCGGCCACGGACTCGGCCTCCTGCTCCGGAGTCTCGGCGATAGGCGGCGGAGCGGGGTCCGGCTTAATCATAAGCCAGGGTAAATCCCCGGAAAGCATCCGGTCGTACAGCGCGGTGAGAAATCGTGCATCTTCAGGAACGTGTTCCGGTCGTTTGGCCATGATCCGGGTGTAGTAGGCCATCTGTCGGGCGGTCATCCGGGCAATGCCATGCAGGCGCTGGCTTTCATCCGAGGCGTCGGCCAGAAAGTTGCGGTAGAGGGATTCCGGAGAGGTTTGCAGCAAATTCGCGGTGATCTGTGTCGCGACGTCTTCCCTGAGGCCGGGATAATTCTTTTGGCGGCCCGCCACCAGCGTGGTGAGGGGGCTGATGAAGGCGTGCTTGCCGACCGGCGCGGTCAGGACATAGCCGTCGACCACTGGCTGGCCGGGGGTGTCGGAGTCGGTAGTTCCGGGAGGCACTTCCACGACGATCGCGTGGGCTGAGGCGTCGGCGGCAAGCGCCTCCATCCGGTATCGGCCCAGCGCATCGGTGACAGCCAGAGGTTCGCCCGAATCGCAACGGAGATTGTCGTTGCGGTCCAGGCAGGCCTTGGCGCCGCCCAGGTAGCCGTCGGCGACCACCCCTTCCAGTGTGGCAGTCGCGGGTGCGGAAGCGCCGGAACTGCCCCCGCCGCCGCCGCAACCGGTCAGGGACAGCATCAGGATAGCGAAGGGAACGGCGGAACGGGACAACGGTATGATGCACTCCCTGTCTTGGCTTGTATTGAGGTCGAGGGCCGCGATTATCCCTCCCGGCCTATGCCTCCGGCAGGGTGTAAATCAGTAGATCACCCGGAAAGAGCGCTCGCGACTGGCCAGCCAGCCTTCACCCGGTTGTGTCATCAGCAGGGCATCGTAGTAGCGCCGGACCTCCTGCACGTAGACCAGCGCTTGTCCGGCCCGAGGCAGCTTGCGCAAGTGGCGGCTGACATCCAGCCATTGATCCGGATTGTCGCCGGCGGCGGCGGCCAGCCGACGCGCTTTGAGAACATGGCCGGGGCCCATGTTGTAGGCCGCCAGCGTCATCCAGGTGCGGTCCGGCTCGCGCACGGTATCGGGAATGCGCGTGTCGATCAGCTGGTAGTAATCGGCCCCGGCGCGGATGCTTTCCCGGGGATTGCCGCGATTGGTCACGCCCATGTCGCTGGCGGTGGCGCGGGTCAGCATCATCAGGCCTTCCACGCCGGTGGGGGACACGGCGTCGGCATCCCATTTGGATTCCTGGTAACCGATGGCGGCCAGCAATCGCCAGTCCATGTCATGGCGCGAGGCTTCCCTTTCAAAAGCAGGGCGATAGCGCGGCAGTCGGGCCTGCAGATCGTTATTGAAGGTGCGCACCCCGATGGTATTGAAGGTTTCGCCCTGGCCATAAAAGCCGGTGAGGCGTTTAAGCGTGCCATCGGCGCGCGCCTGTTCCAAAAAGGCGTTGGCGGTCTTCAGGAGCTTGTCATCACGACGGTGCAGTGACCAGGCGAGGCGGGCCTCGCGCAGCGGCGCGGCGGCCTTCAATTGCGGAAAGGCCGCGCGCCGGGCTTCAAAGTCGGTTTGGGTGACCACCGCATAGTCGGCATCCCCTTCATCCACCTGCGCCAACAAGGTTTCGGGTGTTGCGTTCCGCACCTCGATCAGGTCGGCGCCCGGGTTGGTGCGCTGCAGATTCCTTGCTTCGGCGCTGTTCCGGCTGACGGCGATCCGCGCGGCGTCCGGGGCGGCCGGGTCGCCGCCGTTGCGACGCACCAGTTGCTGGTTGACCAACAGGTAGGGTTTGCTGGCTTGAAGTTTTTGCAGACGGGGATCATCGCTGGGCAGGCCGGTAATGCCGATGTCGGCTTCGCCGCGTTGCACCATGCGGATCACGGATTCGGCGTCGGGCGCGGTGCGGATGACCAGTTGCACGCCGAGTTCATCGGCGAATTCGCGCAGCAATTCGTATTGGAAACCGCGGGCGGCATCGCCCTGCGGCAGGAAAGTGGTGGGGCCGGGAACGCCAACGACATGGAGCTCGCCGCTGTTGCTGACCGAGTCCAGGGAGTTCTGCAGCGGATGCAGGCGGTAGGACGACCAGACAACAAAAACAAGGGCTAAAAAGCGCCAGAAATACCGGGTAAACGCGTCAATCGCAACCGTGGCTGGCAAGGCCGATTTGCCTGACATTACAACACCTCGCAGAGTTTCGTTTATCAACTGCCGCCGGATGGCTGCAGCCGTTTTAGCGTTGTCTTTAGAGAGTGTTTCCTCCTGCTTTGTGTAAAAAATATGCATTCGGGGCGGAATTTACCCGCAAAGCTCTCGCACTGTCCAGAAAAACCGACCTTTGACGGTTGGCTTGTCTGACAATTTTGACCCTGATCCGAGGCTGAGGCTTGAGAAATGGAGCCGATCTTTTGCGAATGCCTGACAGGTTGTGCTCAAAAAACACGCAGTCGTGAAC
>CAZPZK010000054.1:6357-12138 GCA_964591095.1 uncultured Moraxellaceae bacterium
ATTTTGACCGCATTCAGGGATCGGCGCTTGAGAAATGCGGTCGGATTTTTGCGAATCGATGACAAATTCCGGCTAAAAATGCGACAGTTCCAAGTCGGAGCGGCGTCTGTGTGCATGGATGGCGCTTCCCGCCGCAAACGGTGTCGTGAACGGGCTCCGGTCGGGATTACCGCCAAGACGGCCTGAAAATCAGGTATCATTACGCCCCTGTTTTTTCAGTGTCCCCAGCGAGTGCATCATGCAGGTATTCAGCGGTTCCAAAGCGTTATCGGCCTTCAAGACCCGTCGGTTGTTGGCAGAACTGAAGGCGCTGGCGCCTTCCGTGCAGGGGCTGACCGCCCGGTTTGCCCATCTGGCGCAGCTGAATGCCGAACTGACCGAGGCCGAGGAAGCCCGCCTGCAGGAGCTGCTGCACTATGGCGAGGATTTCAACGCCGAAGGCTTCAGTGATGCCGAGTTCGACGCCGTGTTCGTGGTCGCGCCTCGTGTCGGCACTATCTCCCCGTGGTCGTCGAAGGCCACCGACATTGCCCGCAACTGCGATCTATTCAAGGTCGACCGGCTGGAGCGGGTCACCGCCTACTGGCTGCAGGTGTCGGCCGAACTGACCGCCGATGAGCGCGGCCTGATCGCCGCCAAGCTGCATGACCGCATGACGCAGAGTGTGTTCGAGAGTGTGGAAGAGGCGGAAGTACTGTTCGACACCCACGCGCCGCAGCCTTTGCAGTCGATTGACATCCTCGGCGGCGGCCGTGAGGCGCTGGAAGCCGCCAACCGCGAATTCGGCTTCGCACTGTCGCCGGACGAAATTGACTATCTGGTGGACAGCTTCCGCCAACTGGGCCGCAATCCCCATGATGTCGAACTGATGATGTTCGCACAGGCCAATTCCGAGCATTGCCGCCACAAGATCTTCAACGCCGAATGGACGGTGGACGGGCAGAAGGCGGAAAAGTCGCTGTTCGGCATGATCAAGAACACCTTCAGCTGCTCGCCGGACAACATCCTGTCGGCTTACAAGGACAACGCCTCGGTCATCACCGGCCCTCAGGCCGACCGTTTCTTCCCGGATCCGCAGACGCATACTTACGGCTACACGCTCGAGCCGGTGCATATCCTGATGAAGGTGGAAACCCACAACCACCCGACCGCCATTTCGCCCTTCGCGGGCGCGGCCACCGGCGCGGGCGGGGAAATCCGCGATGAAGGCGCCACCGGCCGCGGCGGCAAGCCGAAGGCGGGCATGACCGGCTTCACCGTGTCGAACCTGAATATCCCGGACTTCGTGCAGCCGTGGGAAGCGCCGTACGGCAAGCCCAACCGCATCGTCACGCCGCTGGATATCATGATTGACGGCCCGCTGGGCGGCGCGGCCTTCAACAACGAATTCGGCCGGCCCAACCTGACCGGCTATTTCCGCACCTTCGAGCTGGAAGTGAACGGCGTCAACGGCCGGGAAGTGCGCGGCTACCACAAGCCGATCATGATTGCCGGCGGCATGGGCAACATCCGCGACGGCCATGTGCAGAAGAACAGCATCCGTCCCGGCGACAAGCTGATCGTGCTGGGCGGTCCGGCGCTGCTGATTGGCCTGGGCGGGGGTGCGGCCTCGTCGATGGCCAGCGGCGCCAGCGCCGAGAACCTCGATTTCGCCTCGGTGCAGCGCGACAACCCGGAAATGGAACGCCGCGTGCAGGAAGTGCTGGATGTGTGCTGGGCGATGGGCGACCACAATCCGATCGTCTCCGTCCATGACGTCGGCGCGGGCGGCCTGTCGAACGCCATGCCGGAACTGGTGCACGAGCACGATCTGGGCGCGACGCTGGAACTGCGCAACATCCCGAACCTGGAGCCGGGCATGAGCCCGCGCGAGATCTGGTGCAACGAGGCGCAGGAGCGTTATGTCCTCGCCGTGCATCCGAAGCGCCTCGCCGAATTCGAAGCCATTTGCGAGCGCGAGCGCTGCCTGTTCGCTGTGCTGGGCGAGGCTACCGAAGTGCGTCATCTGGAAGTGAAGGACAGCCACTTCGGCAACAGCCCGGTGGATATGCCGATGCAGGTGCTGCTGGGCAAGACGCCGCGCATGTCCCGCCGCTTCGACAGCCGCGACGTGGCGCAGGACGGTTTCGATACGTCCGCGATCGACCTGGCCGATGCCGCCGAGCGGGTGCTGAAGCTGCCGACGGTAGCCTCCAAGTCCTTCCTGATCACCATCGGCGACCGTTCCGTGACCGGTCTGGTGGCGCGCGAGCAGATGGTCGGGCCGTGGCAGGTGCCGGTGGCTGACTGCGCCGTCACCGCCAGCGGTTTCCACAGCGTGACCGGCGAGGCAATGGCGATGGGCGAGCGTACCCCGGTGGCGTTGATTGACGCCGCCGCTTCCGCGCGCATGGCGGTGGGCGAGGCGATCACCAACATCGCCGCCTCACGCATTGCCAGGCTGGGTGACATCAAGCTGTCCGCGAACTGGATGGCCGCCGCCGGTTACGGCATGGAAGACCAGAACCTGTTCAACGCCGTCAAGGCGGTGGGCATGGAGCTGTGCCCGGCGCTGGACATCGCCATCCCCGTCGGCAAGGATTCGCTGTCGATGCGCACCGTCTGGAAGGACGGCGACACCGACAAGGCGGTGACCTCGCCGCTGTCGCTGATTGTGTCCTCGTTCGCCCCGGTGCTGGATGTCCGCCGCACGCTGACCCCGGAACTGAAGGCCGATGCCGATACCGCGCTGCTGCTGATCGATCTCGGTCAGGGCCGCAACCGTTTGGGCGGCTCGGCGCTGGCTCAGGTCTACGGCCAAATCGGTAATGTCGCCCCGGATCTGGACAGCGCGGAACTGTTGAAGGACTTCTTCGCCGTCATCCAGTTCCTCAACGCCGACGGCAAGCTGCTGGCCTACCATGACCGTAGCGACGGCGGCTTGCTGGCGGCGCTGGCGGAAATGAGCTTTGCCAGCCGTCAGGGTCTGGATATCGACCTGACCGCCCTGGCCAAGACCGCCGCCGATGTGCCCGGCGCGCTGTTCAATGAAGAATTGGGCGCGGTCATTCAGGTCCGTACAGCCGATGTCGCCGCCGTGAAGGAGGCCTTTGCCGCCACCTCGCTGGCCGCTGTCGTGCATGAGATCGGCCGCCTCAACCTCAGCGCCGAGCTGAACTTCAGCTATGAAGGCCTCCGCCTGCTGCACGGAAACCGCGTGCAGTGGCAGCAATGGTGGGCGGAGACCAGCTTCCGCATCCAGTCGCTGCGCGACAACGCCGACTGCGCCGCCGAGGAATTCGCGCTGATCGCCGACGGCTCGCACCAGGGCCTGATCGCCCGTCTCAGCTACAATGTCGATGAGGACCTGGCCGCGCCGTTCATCGCCAAGGGCGTGCGTCCGCGCGTCGCCATCCTGCGCGAGCAGGGCGTCAACGGCCATGTCGAAATGGCGGCCGCCTTTGACAAGGCCGGATTCACCAGTGTCGATGTGCACATGAGCGACCTGTTGTCCGGCCGCGTCAGCCTGAAGGGCTTCATCGGCCTGGTTGCCTGCGGAGGCTTCTCTTACGGCGACGTGCTGGGAGCGGGCGGCGGTTGGGCGAAATCGGTGCTGTTCCACAACCGCGTGCGCGATGAATTCGCCGCTTTCTTTGCCCGTCCCGAAACTTTCAGCCTGGGTGTCTGCAACGGTTGCCAGATGATGTCGCAACTGAAGGACCTGATTCCCGGCGCGGAGCTGTGGCCGCGCTTCGTGCGCAACAACAGTGAAGTGTTCGAGGCGCGGACAGCGCTGGTGCGCATTGAAGCCTCGCCGTCGATCTTCCTGGCGGGGATGACCGATTCGGTGATGCCGATTGCCGTGGCCCACGGTGAAGGCCGGGTCTTGACCGATGACGCGCAGGCGCTGAGTGACAGCGGCCTGGTGGCGATGCGCTGGGCGGACAGCAGCGGTTGCGCCACCCAGACCTACCCGCTGAACCCGAACGGTTCGCCGCACGCCATGACCGGCGTCACCAGCCGCGACGGCCGCGCCACCATCATGATGCCGCACCCGGAGCGGGTGTTCCGCGCCGTGCAGCAGTCGTGGAAGCCGGAGGACTGGACCGAGGATGCCGCGTGGATGCGCATGTTCCGCAATGCGCGGGTGTTTGCGGGGTAAACCGGCATTCGGGGAAATTGGGCGCTTCGGCGCCCTTTTTCTTGACCATTCCGTTTGCCTGACCGCCCTGACAATCGTCACGATTGCCCCTCCGGAAGCATGCCGCTACAGTACAGGGAAACCAGAAGCAGGATTCCCATGTACAAGATCACCTTCTATGTGCCCGTCACCCATGTCGAGCCGGTCAAGCAGGCCTTGTTTGTCGCCGGGGCAGGCCGAATCGGCGACTATGACCGTTGCAGCTGGCAGGTGCTCGGGGTCGGACAGTTCCGGCCGCTGGCGGGAGCGGATCCCTTCATCGGCACGGTGGGGGAGGTGGAATCCGTGGCGGAATACCGGGTGGAAATGGTTTGCGCCGATGACTGCCTGCATCCTGCCGTGGCCGCGCTGCGCGCGGCGCATCCCTACGAGGAGCCGGCCTATGATGTCATCCGGCTGGAGACGATTTAGCGGCAGTAAGGCGGTACGCTGCTATCCTGTTGATATTGCTTTACTTGTCATCCAAAAAAACTAACAATCGGCTCTTCGAATCCGGGCCGGCAGGAAACCATCATGTCCGAACGCACCGATGGCGCCATACTTCTCCGTTTTGTCTACCAAGCCATGCGCAATGCCGGTTTGCCGGCGGAAACCGTGCTGATGAAGGCAGGTATCGGCCTGAACCAGGTGGAGGCGCGGGCGCGCACGCCGTCGGCGGCGCAAAATGCCTTCTGGCAGGCCGTGGCGTCGGTGTCCGATGATCCGGATATCGGTCTGCATCTGGGCGAGCACCTGCCGCTGTATCGCGGTCAGGTGCTGGAATACCTCTTCCTCAGCAGTTCCAGTTTCGGCGGCGGCCTGCGCCGGGTCATGGCCTATCAGCGCCTGATCAGCGACCTGCTTCAGGCCAAGCTGGTTTATAACGACGACGAATGCTATTTCGTGAACCTGGTCGCCGGATTCGCCCTGCGTCATACCGTAGAGTGCCTCATGGTTGGCGTGCTGCGTTTTTTCCGCTTTGTTTCGGAAGGACAGTTCCAGCCGGTGATGATCGAGTTCACCCATGAAACCGGAGCGACTCCGGAAGAATACGAGCGGGTCTACGGCTGCCCGGTGATTCTCGGCGCCAGCGAAATCCGGCTGCATTTCAAGCCGGAAGTGCTGAACTACCCGATCTGGCAGGCCGAACCCGAGTTGCTGCGCTTCCACGAGCAGCTGGCGCACGAGAAGCTGCAGGAACTGGCTCGCTTCGACCTCGTGGCGGAAGTCCGCCGCGCGGTGGGCGAGACACTGGAAAGCGGCACCACCAGCCTGGAAACGGTGGCGACGCGCCTGGGGATACCACCGCGACGGTTGCGCACGCAGCTGACAGACGCCGGCACCAGCTTCAACCAGGTGCTGGCCGACTACCGTTGCCGTCTGGCTAAACGGCTGCTGGCCCAGACCAGCGAGAGCATCGAACAAATCGTTTATTTGACGGGGTTCTCGGAACCCAGCACATTTTATCGCGCGTTCAAGCGCTGGACCGGTCTGACTCCGATAGAATACCGTAAGAAAAAGCAGGCCTGAACGGCCACCGTACCTTCGTATTCCAACAAGAGCGAGCCGTAGAGGCCCTTTGCCATTTCAGGAAGCACCATGGCGCGTTATAAAACCTTCCA
>CAZPZK010000055.1:0-11691 GCA_964591095.1 uncultured Moraxellaceae bacterium
GATAGGTGACGCTGACCTGGAATTGGCTGATCAGGAATTCCGGTACCACCACCGACAGGCTCATCACGCCGATGACCAGGATGCCGAGGATCGACAGCACCCACGGGCCGGAGCTGATGATGCCGGCGTAGGCGTAGGCCTGCATCACGCCGAGCAGGCTGTCGCGCTTCAGCAGTTTGCGCAGTTCAAATCCGATACCGGCCATCAGGGCTTCTCCGGGGGGGCGGGCAGGGGCGCGGACTCGGCCAGCGTTGCCCGGTAGATATTGCGATAGCGGGCAAACATCAGGTCCTGGGTGTAATAGCGTTCGACGCGGGCGATGCCGGCGGCCTGTGCCCGGCGCCAGTCGTCTTCGTTTTCCAGCATGCGGATGATGGCCGCGGCCAGCGCCTGCGGGTCGGCGATGCCCACCACCGCTCCGGACATGCCGAGCGCGCGGTCGGCTTCATCCAGCCCTTCCACCAGTTGGCGGCAGGAACCGACATCGGTGGCGACGCATGGCACTCCGGCGGCGTAGCCTTCCAGGATCACCAGCGGCAGCGCTTCCGAAATCGAGCTGAGCGCCAGCAGGCCGACTTGCGGCAGCAGTTCGTCGATCTTGCGGAAACCGAGGAATTGCACCTGTTCCTTCAGTCCCAGTCCGGCCGCCAGCGTCCTGCAGTCGCGGGCGTAGGCGGGGTCCTCGTCCTCGGGGCCGGCAATCCAGGCCTCGACGTCGGGCAGGCGGTTGACGACGGTGCGCATGGCGCGGATGAAGGTTTTGACATCCTTGATCGGCACCACGCGGCCGATCAGGCACACCCGGCGCGGTACCCCGGCCGGCCGCCGCGCGCGCAGCGGCTGCAGCGCCGGCAGGTTGATGCCGTTGGGAATGTTCTCGGTACGTTCCGGCGGCGCGCCGTCCTGGACCTGGCGCCGGCGGTTGGCTTCGTAGAGGGCGATGATGCGGTCGGCGCCGGTGTAGCATTCGCGTCCCAGCGCTTCAAAAAAACGGACCCAGAGATTGCGGAAGTAGGCGACTTCCGAGGTGTCCTTTTCCAGCACGCCGCGGTTATCGCGGATCCATTCCGCCTGGAAGAGGTCGATCTTGCGTTCCTTGGTGTAGATGCCGTGTTCGGACAGCAGCAGCGGCCGGCCGGTCCGCGCCTTCAGCATCGCCCCGAGAAAACCGGCATAGCCGGTGGAGATCGTGTGATAGGCGCGCACCGGGATGAAGCGGTCGGCAATGTCCATCAGCCGCCACAGCGGTGCGTGCATGATGCGCACCGTCCAGAAATAATCGACAAAGGAGGGGTCGGTGCAGTGGGCGCGGTATTGTTCGGTGATGAAATTCCAGGATTCGCGGCTGTAGAGGAAGTCCTCCTCGCGGTAGGCGCCCTCGGCGCGGTGCGCCAGGATACGGCCGATCATCGACGGGCAGCCGCCCTGGGCAGGCGGCGTCCGGTACTGGTCGTGCAACGCCCGCACTTCCTGAAAGACGCGGGCATTGCCCTGATGGCTGATCACCGCCGGCTTGGCGCGGTCATCATGCAGGTAGTGGACTTCCAGATGCACGACATTGTCCGGCAGCGCGTAGCGCATGTCGCCATAGTCCTCCGGACGGCTGCCGATGAAGCACAGCGCGAAGGTGTATTCGGGAAAGCCGCGGATGATCTGGTTGACCCAGCTGGAGACGCCGCCGCTGACATAGGGAAAGGTGCCTTCCAGCAGCAGGCCGATATCGGCGCGTGCGCCGTGGCGGATGACGGTCATGTCCCGCTCCCTCCCTGTCCCCAGAATCCGGCGGCCAGTTGCAGCGGACGGGAGCGCCCTTCGGTGCGCAGGCCGCGCATGATGTCGCGAACCGTGGCGTGGTCGCCGCGCAGGTAGGCCAGCTCCGCCAGGTAGGGCTCGGCGCGCACGCGCGGAAAGCCCTGGCGGATGGCCGTCGCGAAGGCGCCGGTGGCGCCGTTGTAGTCGCCGGTCAGCAATCGCATGCGGCCGGAGATCACCCAGAGACCGGTGTCCTTGACACGCACCCCGAGCGCCTCGTTGCAGTAGCGGCGCACCTGGCCCAGCGCGTAGACGCGCATGTCGCCCTGCACCAGCTCCTGGTACACCAGTTCCCAGTACAGTTCGGCCAGCTCGCGGGCCGCGAGGTAGCGGGCTTCGCTGTCCCCGCCCGCGCCCTCGTGACGTTGCAGCGCCTGCTCGATGCGCTGCGTCAGCTGCTGCTCGCGGGCGTCAAGCATGCCGTAGGCCAGCAGGCGCAGGTCGTCGGCGCTGTCGGCCAGTGCTTCGCGCAGGATGCCGGACGACTGGCGGGTGGGCACATTCTGCAGCGCCATCAGCGCCTTCATGCGCAGGTCGAGCGGTGTCGAGGCGTCGCTGATCTGCTGGCGGACGCGGCCGGAGCGCCAGCCGCTGACCGGTGTTTTCTTCGGCATTTCATAATGCGGGGTGGCGACCGCCTCGAAACTTTCCTTCCGGTCAAGGCGCGGCAGCCACGCAGCCACTGCCGCGCCCAGTGCAAAGCCGAGCAACCCCAGTACCGGAATGAAGAAGCAGAGGCTGTACAGCATGACCAGCACCCAGCGCCGGGGCTGCTGGTAGCGGGCGGGCATCACCGGCCACGCCAGCGGGGTGATCAGGGCGCAGGCGGCGGCGTGCAGGGTGAAATATTCGATCAGCACCTGCATTTCGCGGGTGCTGATCAGCACCAGGGCGACGGCGCCGGCCTCCAGCGAAACGGCGGCGGCGCCCAGCTTGAGGTTAGTCCCGGCCATGATGTTCGGTCTCCAGCTGGCAGCGGTCGAGCAGGGCGTGCAGCAGTTCGGCGGGCGGCAGGTCGCCGATGCGCTTGGAGTGCGCGGTCATGCCGGCTTCCGACAGGCTGCGGCAGCCGAACAGGTCCTTCAGCCATTTTTCCGTGCGCAGGAAGTAACCGGTGACGGCGGCATCGCCGTCCAGCGGCATCACGGTCAGCAGGATGTCGCGGTCCGCCAGGTGCAGGTCCCAGATGATGTCCATCTGCCGCCGCTGGCGACGCGCCTCGGCGGCGAGGTCGCGGCGCAGGGGCGAGTCGTGGATCACCAGCGCCGCGACGCTGGAGGCGATGCCGCTGATCCGGAACAGGTGGTCGAGGCGCAGGATTTCGGCGCCGAAGTCCACCGGGCATTCCTGTCCCAGCAGCAGTTGCAGCACCTCGAAGCTGGCTTCGGGCACGCCGATGCTGTCGCTGTAGTAGCCCAGGATCACATTCAGGAACTGCAGCGTCTCCGCGTTCAGCGACAGGAAGGGCAGCCGCTCCACCACCAGGATGCCGAAGCAGCGGCCGTCCGCCGCCAGCAGCGGCGCCGCCACCAGGTAGGCGGTGCGTGCATTCTGCAGCGCGTCGGTCTGGATGTGGCACAGTTCCCGGCGGTCGAGCGCAAAGGTGATCAGCGGATCGCTGGGATTCAGCGGCTTGCCTTCACCCAGCGAGGCCACCGGCTTCACCGCCACCTGCCCGTCGCGCACGCTGTGCACGGCGGCGATTTCCAGCTGGCAGTTCTGGCTGAGCAGGTTGAGCAGCGTGCCGGCCTCGGGCAGGTCATGCGGATGACGGTTGGGGGTATTGGCCAGCGAGCGCCGCATCGCCATCAGGGAGTCGCGCAGCGTCATCGGCTTGACCAGCAGGTCCTGTTCCAGCCGCTCGTGGGAGAGGCGCAGCAGGTAATGGCGGCGGGTCAGCGACTCCAGGCGTTCGTTCAGGTAGATATTGGCCTCGCGCACCCGTTGCAGCCGCGAGGACCAGATGTCCGAAAACTCCCCGGCCACCAGGCTCAGCACCAGCCCGCCCATGAAGTACTGGGAGGGAAAGGGCGTCGGGACCGGCGCCAGCGCCTGGTGCAGCAGCCACGATCCGGCCAGCAGCCCCACCGAGCCGAAGGCGGCCAGCGTGCCGTAGCGCAGGGCCAGCACGGCGCAGACCAGCCACAGCCAGGGAAAGGCGAGGGTGGTCAGCAACGGATCCCGGGGGTGGGACCAGGTCGCGAGGGCGACGCTGCCCAGCGTGAACAGCAGCACTTCATAGACAGCCTGGCGGCTGTACTGTTTCGGGGCAAACCAGGCGGCCAGGCGGCTCGCAGTCAGGATGGGCATACCGGTCATCTATCCTAGGGAGTCTCGGGGATCAGCGCGCCGGCACCAGCGCTTCGTCCAGCAACTGGTTGACCGCTTTCTGCGCCACGCCGCTGACGGCCTCGCGGCTCCAGCCGGTCCGGGCGGCGCTGCCGCTCCAGATCACCTGGCCGCTGCCAAGGTCGGTAATGCTGAGGGTGATGCCGGCCGCCGGTTCGCCGTCCAGTCCCACCTTGTAGCGCCATTCGTCGACACTGGCGGCCACCGCGTACTTGGCTTGCTGTTCCTTCGCCCAGTTCAGGGCTTTTTCCTGCGCCGCGCGGTCGGCGGGATCGAGCAGGGCGTCGCCGCCGCGGGTGGCGGGGTAGACCGTCAGGTTCTGCACGCCGTGCACGCGCAGCAGGCTGGCGGTCAGGCTGTCCAGGCGCGCGCCGGCCTGCGGTGTCTCGGTGTTGTTGACGGAGGGCAGCAGCACCCAGGCGGCCTTGAGGTCAACGCCGGGCGAGCGGGTGGCGGACAGGGTGGCGCAACCGTTCAGCGCCAGCAGGCCGGCGGCGAAGAGGGGGGCGATCAACAGTTTGGCGGTGGTCATGGTTGTATCCTCGGCATCAAGCATGGGTTCAATAGGAGAGCAGGTAATTCAGGTTCAGTTCTCGCGTGTCATCGCCCTGGCTCTGGCCGGAACGCCCGGCGCGCAGGCTGAGGCTGAGGCGGTCGCCGCCCAGCAGCGGACCCTGCGCGCCCAGCAGCAACTGGTAGCCGGCGCCGCCGTTGTCGGAGGTGTTCAGTCCGGCCTCGCCAAAACCGCGCCAGCCGCGCGCCGGCGCGTCCTCGGGCAACTGGCCGACAGCCCAGCCCAGGGCAAACTGGCGATAATCCCCGGGCATGAAAAAACGGTTGTCGGCGCTGGTCCCGGCCGGGACCAGCGCCGCGTCCATCGCCGTCAGCGGCGCCACGCGCCCCCCCCCCCCCCCGTGCCACACGCGCCAAACCCCCAAAAAAAAAAATTTTGGGGGGGGGGGGGGGGCCCGGCCCCCCCCCCCCCCCGCGTCCATCGCCGTCAGCGGCGCGCCGCCGGTGCGGAAGCGGCCAAGGCTGAACTGCGCCTTCAGCACGTGATCGGGCTGGTCGGCAAAGAGGCGGTGCGAACCCTCCAGGCGCAGGGTGTTGCCGGAACCGGGGCGGCTGCCTCCGGCCAGCTGGTAATCATGCCGGTCCACTTGCAGGCGCAGCCCGTGTCGTCCGTCCGGCGACCATTGCAGCGTCGCTTCGGCGCGGTCGTCGCGCCCGGCCACGCGCAGCGCGACGCTGTCGGCGGTCGGAAATTGCCGTTCCAGCCGCCAGCCCAGGTTGAGGCGGCTGTCGAAGCGGTACGTCTGCGCCAGCGCCCACGCCAGGTCATCCGTCAGGTCGGAAAGCCGGAGCAGTTCCCACTGCCAAAGGCTGCGGCGGCCCTGATGTGCCAGTTCCAGCCCGGTCAGCCGGCGGATGTCGGGTATCCGCCCCAGCGCGGCGGCGTCCTGACGCGAGAAGCGTTCTTCCCGCACCCCGGCCCGCAGTTGCAGGCGGTCGCCCGGCGCGGTCCGCCAGCTGAACCCGAGGGACCGGACATCCAGCGCACCCTGACGGCCGCCGCCGGACTCCAGTCCGATCGCGTCGCCGCGCGCAGCGGCCAGCCGCGCAAAGCGGCGATGGGCCTCGTCATCGTCCCCGGCCTCGTCTTCCAGGGTGCGGAAGGCGACATCGGTGGCCAGCGACAGGCGGCCGCTGCGCTCGGCGGCTTCCAGCCGGTCATAGATCGGCAGTTCTTCAAGGCGTTCGTTGAGCAACGCCTGCATCGCGGGTCGGTCCTCGTCGCTCAGGGCGAAGCCGAGCGCAGCCCAACCCGGTGGCTGGGCCAGGCCGGATGCGGCGGCGACCCGTCGGGCGGCGTCCGTCGCGTCGTGGCTGATCAGCCAGCCCAGCGCCAGGTCGCGGCCGAAGGTATCGCCCGGGCCGGCCAGCAGTCGCGCCCGCAGGCGGCGGGCCGCGGGATCGGGAGGCTGTTTCTGCAATTCGAGCGCCAGCAACGCGTCTTCCAGCTGGCGGCGGCGCTCGGGCCGCTCGGCGTCGATGTAGGCGCTGGCCCGGTGTTGAACTTGCTGGCGTAGCCGTCCGGCTTCCTCGTGCCTTTGCTGGGCGTCCAGCGTGTCGGCCAGCGCCAGGGCGGCCAGCGCATCGGCGGGGTGGCGGCGCTGCCAGGCCAACTGGTAAGGCAGGGTGCGGGACAACTGGCGCAGCCGCTGCCAACCGGCGGCCCAGGCCGGCCAGAGCGCCTCGTGACGACGGGCCAGCGCTTCGCGGCTTTCCAGCAGGTGGCGGAGGGCGACTGTGTCGTCCTGCTCCAGCAGTACGCCCGCCAGCCCTTGTGTCAGGCGCAGGGAATCGGGGGACCGCCGAAGGCCCAGCAGGTAGTCCCGCCGCGCAACCGCCAGTCGGCCGCGTACCCAAGCCAGCCGCGCCCGTTGCTCCAGGAAGGGGAGGCTGCGCTCCAGTTGCGCGGTTTGCTCGGGCGTCAGCCCCGCCAGGAAGGTATCAGCCGCCGCCCAGGCCTGAGCGCCCTGCCACAGCGACAGGGCGTTGACCGCGCCCGATTCCTGGCCGAAACGGCGGAACAGCAGTTCCTGCAGTCCGGCGGCCGCCAGCGGGTCGCTATCCTGCAGCAGGGCGGCATAATTCCAGAGGTCATTCTCCCCGGCGGCGTCGTGGTCGATCAGCCGTTGATAGGCGCGACGGGCGGTTTCGCGGTCATCCAGCAGGCGCGACAGCTCGGCGTAGGTCTGCCAGTAGCCGGTGGCGGTCGGCGGCATCTGCTTTTCGGCGGCGGCGAGGCCGTCGCGCGCCGGTTTCAGCTGGCCCCGCCGGTATTGCAGCGCGGCGCGGCGCAGCAGCCAGGCCTCGTGGGCGGGCGAGCGGGCCAGCAGGCGGCCCAGGGTTTCAATGGCCGCGCCGTCCTGGCCGCTGCGCTCGGCCAGCATCGCCTGCGCCTCCAGGTTGGCGGGACGGTTGCCACCGTCCAGTTCCCGCAGAAAGCGCAGGCCCTCGTCCGGGCGTCCCAGCCGCTCATAGATTTCCACCAGCTTCATCAGCGTGGGCAGGTCGCCGGGGCGTTGCGCGGCCTGCCGCTGCTGGTAGGCCAGCAAGGCGCTGTCATCCAGCAGCATCGGCGCCAGCCGGCCCACGGCCTCCCAACTGTTGTCGTCGCCGGTGGCGCGAGCGAGCCGCAGCCAGGCGGCCAGCGCCTCCGCCGGCTGCCCGATCCACTCCGAGACCTGGGCGTAGCGCTTCAGCCAGACGGGATCGCCGGGATTCTGGCTGACCGCCTTGCGCGCGACCTGCCAGGCCGCGGGCAGGTTGCCGCCGGCGACATAGACGTCATAGCCCAGCGCATAGCGCACATCATCAAAGGCGGCTTGCGGCACGCCGGCCCGGGATTCCGGCGCCGGATTTTCCGCGAGGGCCGGTACGGCCAGCAGCCCCATCAGGGCCAGCATACGTTTCATGGGGTTCTTCCGGAAGTCTGGATGCGCTGCTTCAGCAGCAGAGCCACATACATTTCAGCCACGTCATGCCGGTTGGCCGCTAGCGCCAGTCGGGCCAGCGCTTCCAGCGTGACCGGGTCCGACGCCAGGCTGCCCAGGTGGCGGCTGGCCGCCTCCAGCGCCTCCTCCAGCCGGTTGGCGGCCTGCAGTTGACGGATGGCCTGCAGGAACAGCAGGCGTCGTTGCTCCGGCGTGGGCGCCAGATCGAGGCCAAGCAGCAGGACGCGACCGGCCATTGCCGGTTGGCCGTCCGCCAGCGCCAGCGCCGCGATTCGCCGGTACCAGCCCAGCTGGCGCGGACGGTCGCTGGTGATCAGCCGGAAATAAAGGCGGCGCGCCAGGGCCGGTTCGCCCAAGGCTTCCGCCTTGGCGGCAAAGTGTTCCAGACGGTCCTCAAACAGCGGATGCTGCGCCATCGCGCGCAATTGCGCGATGTACTCGTTTTGCAGGTGCATGAAGCCGAGCGTATCGCGCCGCTCCGCCCACAGCCGTTTTTCCAGCAGGTTCAGGTGCAGCAGGCCGGCGTCATAGGCATCGCGACTGTCCAGCAACTCCTGATCCAGCACCGGCTGCAGTGTCGTCCACGCGCGGAAGATCTCGCCGTTTTCATGGAGGTGCATCGCCAGTTGCAGTCGCAAATGGACATCATCGGGCTTGGCGCGCAACCAGGCCATCAGGTAGGCGATGGTGAGCGAATCACTGGCGGCGGACTGTTCCAGCCGCCGTTGCAGGATCTGACCCGGAAACATCATCAGCAGGATCAGCGCGACCGTCAGGCCGAAGATCAGGGTCTGACCGCCGCTGGCGAAGCGCAGCCGCCCGGACTCAGCGTGGGCAGACGATCTGGAGCGCAGCGAGATCATGGCGAGAACTCTCGATAATCAGTCGGTCGCCTTGCCGGTTAAAGGGCAGGGGGCGTTGGTTCCATCGGGCGGTGCAACCGGCTGCTTGGGCAAAGGTCAGCTTCAGCGGCCGGTAGCCGCGGACATCCAGCGTCAGGCCGTTGGCGTTAACGGTCAGCCGCTGGATGCCGCCGTTGGCGTATTCCAGATACGGGCCGCTGCTGACCGGGGTCAACCGCAGGCGGGCATTGCCGCCGTCCAGATGCACATAGCGCGCGTTCGGGCCGGGCGCCATCCCCGCCACCCCGGCGCTGGCCAGCAGGTCCGGGACCGGTCCTTGCGGCGGCAGGCGCACGGTCCGGAGGTCGCCGTTGCCGCGCAGGAGGTAGCCGTTCTCGTCCCGCGCCACGACAAAGTCATTGAAATCCAGCACCTTGCGGATATAGTCCGCCGCGTGCACCGGATGCAGCGGCTGGGACAGCGCCCAGCGGTAGACCTCGTGCAGCGCTTGCAGCGAGGCGGTCTTGGAGACGGAGTAGGTGTGATAGTAGATGTTCACCGGCTTGAAGCGATAGGGTGACTCCGTCAGCTCAAAGGTCTCGATGACCCGGCGGAAACCGTAGAAAGGACCGGTCCACAGGTTGGTGTAGACATTTTCATTCTGGTTGGGGGCAAACACCTGATACAGCCCCGGGCCGCGCGGCATGCCCGGTCCGGCGATCTGTGTCCACGAATTGCGGCTGCGCGTGATCAGGGTGTCGCCGCCATTCATGTTCAGCACCCCGGCGGCGACTGTCGCCCGGAGTGCTTCCGGCGTGCTGACGCAGTTGCCGGTCCAGAGAAAGAGGCCCGCCGGCTTGTCCTTGGGCGCCAGTTGCCGGTTGATGTAATCCAGTGAGCCGCCAATTTCCCGCTCCACCTGGTAGTCATATCCGGGAATGGGCAGATGATAGCTCTCGCCGTTGTCCGCAGCCTGGGCATTGCCCCAGTGAAAGGGGTGGGAATAGGAGTGGCTGGCGGGCGCTACCCACGGCAGTGCGAAAAGGCGGCGGGCAATGCCCTCCAGTTGCGGCGCCTGCGCCGGATACAACCCGGCTGCCCCGGTTTCCCCCTCGATCACGGAGACGGTGGTCGGCAGCGGGTATTTTTTCAGGACATCATCCAGCAGCACCTGACCGCTCGGTGGCGCGCCCGGGCGTTCGGCGGCGCTGGCGAAGCCGTCACCGTCAATATGGATCAGCAGCAGGCGGCGTCCGTTTTCGGTGGTGAAATCGGGCACGGGAACGGTCGGATCCAGTTGCAGCGCCTGCTGCAGGAAAGTCAGCGGATTGATATACCAACGCTCGCCGTTATCCTCACCGGGCAGGGAAACCACGGTATAGGGTGACAGGACATAGCCGCCCCAGGGGGTCAGCGCCGCCGGATGAAAGACCTGCCCTGCCGAGGAGGTCAGGGTCAGCAGCGGTTGTCCCTTGCCCTGCAGGCGCAAGGGGTAGATGTCGCCCGGACGCTGCAGCGCCGCCAGCTCGAAGCTTGCCATCGCGGACCGCGCCGTGATCTCGAAGTTGTCGGCGCGATCCGCCTCCTGAACCTGCACGCCCAGTCGCCGCAGCAGGGGGGCATCCGATGCCAGCCCAAAGCGGCTAAAGACCGCCAGGGGGATGCCGGCCGCCACCTGGTGTTCCAGCCAGGCGGCATACTGCCCGCTACCGCCCGGTTCGTCGGCGTTGATCCAGCTGACAATCCCGGCATAGCGGCCGTTCAGCGGATAGTTGGGGAGCGTGCCGTTGAACGGGACATATTCAGGCGTCAGTCCCAGCCAGGCCAGCGGCGCGCCCAGAAAACGCAGCGCATCACTGTAATGCAGGTCCGGGCTTTCGCCGGGGTTGTACAGCACCAGCACGCGCCGCGGCAGCACCTCGACCAAACCCACGCCCAACTGGTTCAGCTCCGGTGTCGAAACCCAGGGAATAAAACCCTCTTCCCGCAGGCGGCGGGCTGTTTCCCGCGCCAGCTGGCGTTGTTCGGGCGGCGCGTAATCAATGACCAGCACCGGCTTGCCCCACGTCTTGCGCACCGTGTCGAGTTGGCCGCGCAGCCACTGGCGGTCGCGTTCCGGCACCTCGACATAGCGGCGTTGCACCGGGTTCCAGCCGCGATACAGGGATTCGGCGGCCACCATCCAGATGGCGTCATGCACCGCCGGCAGGATTTCAAAGCCACGGTTCATGATCAGGCGGGCTTCCGGCCAGCGCGTCTTGATGGCGCGGATGACCCGTACCAGGCCCGCCTCGCGCGCCGCCCGCGACTCGGGCGTCAACGCAAAGCGCTGGTAGCTGTCAAGCGTGTCGAGGAAAAAGCCGCGATAGCCCTGAGCCCACAGCGGCGCGACAATGCGGTCGGTGATGAACTCGGCCCAGGCCGGATCGGCCGGATCAATCAGGCGGCTGCCCCAGGCGCGGTTCTCTCCCACCAGCAGCCGGGGGGGGATCTCCTTGAACCAGGCCCTGCCCGGTTGAACTTCGCCCAGGCTGAGATAGGCGAACAGTTCACTGGCGGGATGGCGGCGCTGGACGGGGGCGGTGACATGATCCGGGTCCACCACCGCCACGTCAAAGGCGCGCAATTCCGCCAGGGGCGGCTGCTCGCCATAGTACAGCGCCACCGAGGGCAGGCCGGCGGCCAGGGTCGGCGACAGCAGATGGGCAGCCAGCAGCAGCAAGGGCAACAAGGTCTGCTTGACCATGGAGGTTCCAGTTCTTGGGATGCGAAAAGACAGAATGCCGGCAATCAAGTTTAGCATTACCGAAGCGCATGAAAATGTTAACGGGTTCACATTTTACCGAAGGGTCGTTAATTAATCATTAACCCCTGTAACGGTGGCGGATGGCATTCCGGCCAGTACTCAGGCGCGGACGCGGGTGACTTTTTCGACGCCGTTGAGGATGCGGATGCGCTTGATGATGCGCGCCAGATGGACGCGGTCGCGCACGGAGAGGTTGAGGCTGATCACCGCATGCTGGGGACCTTTTTCCTGCATGCTGATGTTCTCGATATTGGCTTCGTTGGCGGTGACCTCGCGGGCGATTTCCGCCAGCATGCCGCGCTGGTTGGCCAGTTCGATGCGCAATTCGCTGGGGAATTCGCGTTCGATATCGCCCGACCAT
>CAZPZK010000055.1:11701-12138 GCA_964591095.1 uncultured Moraxellaceae bacterium
GGCATGCACTTGTCGGGGTTGTCGCGCAGTTCGGCCACCAGGTTATGGCAGTTGTCGCGATGGACCACAATGCCCTTGCCGGCGCTGAGGTGGCCGATGATGCTGTCTCCCGGCAGCGGCCGGCAGCAACGGGCGTAGGAGACCACCAGCCCTTCGGTGCCGTGGATGGCCAGCTTGCGCGAGGAGGGGCGGACCAGTTCGCGCGCGCCTTCCGGCGCCAGCCGCCGCGCCACCAGTTGCGGCGCGCGGTTGCCGAGGCCGATATCCTCCAGCAACCGATCCAGACTGTCGAAACCCAGTTCGGACAGCGCCTGCGCCTGGGTGGCGGCGGGTACGGCCGCCAGCTTGGCGCCATAGGCGGACATCGCCTTTTCCAGCAGCCGCCTGCCGAGGTCCACCGACTGGGAGTGCTGCTGGTCCTTGAGGTAGTTACGGAT
>CAZPZK010000056.1:0-12016 GCA_964591095.1 uncultured Moraxellaceae bacterium
AAGGGGCGGCGGCCTCGATGCGCAATGCCTTGCGTGATGCGGGCATCGCCTTGAGCGACGTGGACTACATCAACGCGCACGGCACCAGCACGCCGGCAGGCGATATCGCGGAGTCCCAGGCCATCGAGTCGGTTTTTGGCGACCATGCCCCGCGACTGGCGGTCAGCTCCACCAAGTCGATGGTCGGGCATCTGCTCGGAGCCGCCGGCGGCGTGGAGGCGATATTCAGTGTGCTGGCCATTCGGGACAACATGGCACCGCCAACGATCAACCTCGATAATCCGGATCCGCAATGCCGTCTGGATTATGTGCCTCATGTGGCCCGACCCATGCGGATCAATGTGGCGCTTTCCAACTCCTTCGGGTTTGGCGGCACTAACGGAACGCTGATCTTCCGGCGTGTCTGAACGGCGGTGGGGAGTTGCTGAATGCTGACGGCCGTCTGGCTGAACGGTACACCGACCAATGGCATACCGGCCGGGGATCGGGGCTTGGCCTATGGCGATGGTCATTTCACGACATTGCCTGTACGCGAGGGCGTTCCGGTTCTGATGGATTATCATTGGCTGCGCTTGCGCGAGGCGAGCGAAGCCTTGGGTATCCCGGTTCAGCTCATGCCGAAATGGCAGCGGGATTTCCAGCGTTTTATAGCGCAGTATCCCAACATGGTGGCCAAGATCATTATTACCCGCGGATGCAACGGGCGCGGTTATTTGCCTGCCGAACAGGCTCACCCCAACTGCTATTTCATGGCCCGCCCTCCGGTCGCTCATCCGGTCTCACACCGTACGGGAATTGATAGCGGTGTGCTTAAGGGCTATCTGGGCCTGAATCCTCGCCTGGCAGGCCTCAAACATCTCAATCGGATGGAGCAGGTCATGCTTCGACAGGAGTTGGAGCAAGCCGGCTATCCGGAGGCCGTGGTTCTGGATCTGAATGGCGAAGTGGTGGAGGGGGTTTTCAGCAACCTCTTTTTGATCAAGGAGCAGTTGCTGTATACCCCGACACTGACATCGGCGGGAGTTAACGGGGTCATGCGCCGATTTCTGATGGATTATTTGCAGAATCTCCAGCATGCCGTGCGCGAATTGCCATTACGGCTTGAGCATCTGGAGCAGGCGGATGAGTTGTTCTTCTGCAATAGTGTCTACGGAATTTGGCCGGTGCGTCGGTTCAATGGCAGAATGATGCCTTCCAATCCCATCACCCAACGCTTGCAGCATCATCTGAAAAATGCCCGAATTACCGCCTAAGAAGCCAACGCGCCGTGCACCGGCCAGGAAGAATACGGGCACTGGCTCGACGTCGGTCAAACCGCGCAAGGCGGCAACGCCGCGCGACCCGGACGCCAAACCTAAGCCCCGCGCCAAGCCGTCCGCCCCTCGCCGCCGGGAAGCCGGCAAGCCCCGTCGGAAAACGGAGTCCGCTCGCGCGAGCCTCCCGGTGTTGCCCGTGGCGGCTGGGCTGTTGCTATCGGCTTTGATTGCCATGTCGCTTTGGGTTTACGTCAATCTCTTCAGTCCGCTGGAGACCAGCCCGTCTGGCTATCGCCTGCGCGTGGAGCGGGGCTCGGGCTATCAGGCGGCCTTTGAACGTCTGGAGCAGGATGGGCTGCTGGGCCACCGGGCGCTTGCCAAGGCCTACTTCCGATTCCTGAAACCGCGAACGCTGCAGGCTGGGGTTTACCAGTTCCGTCCGGGTTTAAGTACGGCGGAAATCCTGAAGCAGCTGGCGAGGGGAGATGGTCTGATCGTAACGCGGATCACCGTGATCGAAGGCACAACGTTTGCTCAATTGCGCGAGCAGTTGGCGGCGAATCCGGAGATCAAGCAGGAGTTGGCGGGCAAGACCGATAGCCAGATAATGTCGCTGATGGGCAGTGCCGTGACCAATCCCGAAGGCCTGTTTGCACCTGACACCTATGTTTTCATGCCGGGCGATAGTGATGTACAGGTGCTGCGCAAGTTGTTCGAGCGCCAACGGACGGTACTGGAGCAGGCCTGGCTCCACCGTGCGCCAGGTCTGCCGTACCGCAACGCCTACGAGGCCTTGATCATGGCTTCGATTGTGGAAAAGGAGACCGGCAACGCGTCGGAACGACCGCAAATTGCCGGGGTTTTTGTCCGCCGGCTTCAGAAGGGCATGCGCTTGCAGACCGATCCCACGGTCATTTACGGCATGGGGGCGGCGTATGATGGCAACCTGCGCAAGGTCGACCTGCTGACACCCACTCCCTACAATACGTACAGGATCAACGGTTTGCCGCCGACACCCATTGCCCTGCCCGGCAAGGCCGCCATTGAGGCGGCCCTGAATCCGGCGTCTGGCGATGCGCTGTACTTCGTGGCCAGGGGCGATGGCAGCGGCACCCATGTTTTCAGCGCGGATCTTGGCGCACACAATCAGGCCGTTCAGGCTTATCTGGAAAAGCGGCGCCGGCCCTGACCGGCTCCCGCATCCCGCTTCGGAGGCAGCATGGGTATGTTTATCACCCTGGAAGGGACGGAAGGCGTCGGCAAAAGCACGGCGCTTCAGTTTCTGCGCGAACAGTTGGTTGAGGCCGGTTTTCCGGTCCTGGTCACGCGCGAGCCGGGAGGTACCTTGCTGGCTGAGCGCATTCGCTCGCTGTTGCTGGCCCGCGAGGCGGAGCCCATGGCCGCGATGACGGAGTTGCTGCTGGTGTTTGCCGCAAGGGCCCAGCATTTGCAACAAGTCATCATTCCGGCGCTGCAGGCAGGGCAGTGGGTTCTGTGCGATCGTTTTACTGATGCGACCTATGCCTACCAAGGTGGAGGGCGCGGCTTGCCGTTGACGGACATCGCCATCCTGGAAAACCTGGTTCAGGGCAATCTGCGGCCGGATATTACCTTGTGGCTGGACGCTCCTGTGGAGGTAGGGCTGGCGCGCGCCGCGGCCCGTCAGGAACTGGACCGCTTCGAGCAGGAAAAAGCCGTCTTCTTTGAGCGTGTCCGCGAAGGCTATGCCCGATTGGCGGCCGAATCGCCGCAACGTTACCGCCGGATTGATGCCGCGCGGGATGTGGCTGCCGTTCAGGCGCAGATCCGCGTGGTGATGGACTCCTTTCCCGGCTTGTCACAGGACTGACGGATGACAGCCCTGCAGCCATACCCTTGGCATGAACCGGTCTGGTATCGCCTGGATGCCCTTCATCGTCAGCAACGACTGCCGCATGCGCTGGTGCTGAGCGGCCCGGCGGGAGCCGGCAAATCGGCTTTTGCCGATGCCCTGGCGGCCCGCCTGTTCTGTCAGAGCCCCCGGGAAGGATTCGCTTGTGGCGAGTGCAAGCCCTGCGCGCTCTTCCGGGCGGGAACTCATCCCGACGTCAGCCGGCTGGCGCCGCAGACGGACGAAAAGACGGGCAAGACCAGCAAGGTGATCAAGATTGATCAAGTCCGCGTCCTGCTGGATTTTCTCGCCAAGTCGTCCCAGTTGGGCGGGTGGAGGATAGCTATACTTGATCCTGCCGATACCCTGAACCTCAATGCCGCCAACAGCCTGTTGAAGACTTTGGAGGAGCCGGGAGCCAATACGCTGTTGATGTTGCTGACGGATCAGCCACTCTTGTTGCTGCCGACCATCCGCAGCCGTTGCCAGCATGTGGCGCTTGGTGTTCCCGCCTTGCCCCAGGCCATCTCGTGGCTGTCCACCCGGCTGGAGAATCCGGCGCAGTCTTCCCTGCTACTGGCGCTGGCCAATGGCGCCCCGCTGGTGGCTCGGGCGATGTCCGGACAGGAGGTCTTCCGCCAGCGTGAGGAATTGGCAAGGCGATTGCTCCAGGTGGCAATGGGCAAGTTGTCCGCGCTTTCCGCATCCACCGCGACCCAGAAGCTTCCGGCCGATGAGGCCTGGTCGTGGCTGCAAGTGCTATGCGCCGATATCCATCTGATGTCGGCGGGAGTACAGGGTGCTATCAAAAATACGGATTTGTTGCCTATAATCCGGCAACTGGCCGACGTGCTGGGCGGGCGCCGGGCGCTGGACCTTCAGGCGCTTTGCACGGAGAGCCGGCGACTGCAGGTTGCCAATATCCAGGCCGGCCTGCTCTGGGACCGCTTCTGGGAACACATACGAGGGTAATAACATGCTGCCACGCGGTGCGGGGATCCTGAACCTGGCCATCAAGGACAAGGCCCAGCTTTACGTCAGTTACATGCCATTCATCAAGGGCGGCGCCATTTTTGTACCAAGCACGCGTCCAACCCGCTTGGGAGAGGAAATCTTCGTGGTGGTCACACTGCCGGAAGATCCCGAGAAATTGCCCATCACCGGCAAGGTGGTCTGGGTCAATCACCGTAATCAGGGACAGCGTCCCGCCGGATTCGGCCTGCAGTTGCCTGCCGATGAGTCCGGCGATAAATGCCGCCGCAAGATCGAGGCGCAACTGGGGGGCGCCCTGCAGGCAGACCGTCCGACCTATACGATGTAATCCGGTTGCCGGGCCGTTCCCGTCGCGGGTGAGTGACCGGCTACTTCTGATGGAAGCTCCATGTTCATAGATTCCCATTGTCATCTGGATCGGCTGGACCTCAAGCCCCATGCCGGCGATATCGACCGGGCCCTGGCCGCCGCTCGGGAGGCCGGAGTCAGTGCTTTCCTGACGGTCAGTGTGGATCTGGAATCTTTTCCGGTCTTGCTGGAACTGGCGGAGCGTCACGCCGATGTCTATGCCTCGGTCGGGGTTCACCCCTCGGAAGCGCTGGCGGCGGATGCCGAGCCCACCGTCAGTCAACTGTGTTCCCTGGCCGATCACCCCAAGGTGATCGCCATTGGTGAAACCGGTCTGGATTATTATTACCACCCCGAATGCCGGGACCAGCAACAACAGCGTTTTGCGACCCATATCGAGGCTAGCCGCTTGACCGGCAAGCCCTTGATCGTGCATACCCGTGATGCGCGCGCCGATACGATCGGCCTGTTGCGTGACGGCCGCGTCGAGAAGGGGATTCTGCATTGCTTTACCGAGGATTGGGAAACCGCGCGCGCGGGTATCGAATTGGGGCTATACGTTTCCCTGTCGGGGATTGTCAGCTTTGCCAACGCCGAAGCCCTGCGCGAGGTCGCCAGGCAATTGCCCCTGGATCGTCTGCTGATTGAAACCGACGCCCCTTATCTGGCGCCCGTTCCGTATCGCGGCAAGAAGAATGAGCCACGCTATTTGCCGGCGGTGGCAGAAGCCATTGCCAAGGCGCGCGGCATGACGGTGGAGGCGGTGGCCGACATCACCCGGCGCAATTTCATGACCTTGTTCGGGCTGGCATTGTGACCACGCGCCAGGCCGCTTTCCGCGCCCGTGAGTTTGCCATCTTGCAGGCTGCCGAAGCGCTGCTGCTTGAATTGGGCGATGAGTCGATCACCATCGAAATGATCGCCGAGCGTGTGGGCATTGCCAAGGGAACGATCTATAAGCACTTCCAGAGCAAGGATGAGTTGATCCTGCAATTGCTGATTGCGTACGAAACCGGATTGGCGGACGAAATGCACCGCGCCATCGCCACCGGCGAAGTCCATCGGGTGGTGCAGGCGTATTTCTGCTATCGCCTGTCCTCGCCGGAAAAGCATCTGCTCTATGAGCGACTGGAAAACCGCCTGGCGGCTACCCGGCGGACTCTGCGGCCGTATTTCGCTCGATTGTACTTTATCCGCAAGAGCCATCTGCGGGATGTCATGCCATTGGTCACCGCCTTTCTGCGGGAAAACGGCAGCACCATGACGCCCCGTGATTATCTGAGCGCTGTCTGGGCCCTGGTGCAGGGGAGCGCCGCCATCCTCCATTCAACGTTTTACCAGCGCTATCTGGGTGATCGCCAGGCACTGCTGGCGGCCATGCTGCAAACCGTGCAGGGACTGGGCCGCAGCTAGGCGGTCCGTGCGGGTTTGTCCTTGTTTCGTCATCTGTCTCCGCGAGATACGGGTGTACATAATCCCTGCTGGACAATCTGATCATGGTGCGTATCATGCGCACAGTTCTTACGGGAGTCGGGCATGATTGCGGAACTCGGTCATTTTGCACTGGTGCTGGCCTTTGTTGTGGCCCTGCTTCAGGCCATCCTGCCGCTGGTCGGCGTCCATACCGGGAATCTGCCCCTGCAACGCCTGGCGCGTTCCATGGCTCCCGTGCAGTTCCTGTGCCTGTTGCTGTCCTTTCTCGGACTGACGTGGGCGTTCATCCAGAACGACTTTACCCTGGATTATGTGTCCCGGCAGTCCAATACCCAATTGCCGCTGGCTTATAAGATTTCCGCGGTCTGGGGCGGTCATGAAGGCTCGTTGTTGCTTTGGGTGCTGGTGCTGGCGTTGTGGGGCGCGGCGGTTTCTGTCTTTGGCCGGGGCCTGCCCCGTGAAATGACCGCCCGTGTCTTGTCGATCATGGCCATGGTCAATGTTGCCATGATGGCGTTTGTCCTGATCACCTCCAATCCCTTCCGCCGGCTGTTACCGGACTTCCCCATGAACGGCGCCGACCTGAATCCGCTGCTTCAGGACCCCGGACTTATTTTTCATCCCCCCCTGCTGTACATGGGCTATGTCGGTTTTACGGTGCCGTTTGCCTTTGCCATGGCCGGGTTGCTGGGAGGCCGTCTGGATTCCGCTTGGGCGCGTTGGTCCCGCCCCTGGACCGTGGCGTCCTGGGCATTCCTGACTCTGGGCATCGCGCTCGGTTCCTGGTGGGCATATTACGAATTGGGCTGGGGGGGCTGGTGGTTCTGGGATCCGGTTGAAAATGCCTCCTTCATGCCCTGGCTGGCCGGAACGGCGTTGGTGCACTCGTTGGCCGTCAGTGAGAAGCGGGGGGTTTTCAAAGCCTGGACAGTCATGCTGGCCATCCTCGCCTTCGCACTGAGCTTGCTGGGGACCTTCCTGGTGCGTTCCGGTGTCCTGACCTCGGTCCATGCTTTTGCCGCCGACCCGGCGCGCGGCATGTTCGTGCTGGGGATACTGGTGCTGGTCATTGGCGCCAGTTTGCTGGTATTTGCCCTGCGGGCGGGGCACCTCAACAGTGAGAGTCGCTATCAGTGGGTATCCCGCGAAGGTTTTCTGCTGGCCAATAACCTGCTGTTGATGACCGCCACGACAGTGGTGTTTCTCGGTACCTTGTTCCCGCTGGTGGCGGATGCCCTGAAACTGGGAAAAATTTCCGTCGGCCCTCCTTATTTCAATACCTTGTTCACGCCGCTGGCCTTGGTATTGCTGGTGTTTCTGGGAGTCGGCCCCTTGACCCGATGGAAGCGCCATGACCTGCGGGAACAGGCCCGGCCTTTCCTGATGATTGCCGTCGCCAGCCTGTTGCTGGGCGTTGGGCTGCCGGTACTGTTGGCGGCTCAGTTCAAGCCCTTGGTGGCGCTGACCCTGGGGTTGTGCTTCTGGGTAGGCTTCAACATGGTCCGCGATATCGTGGTCAAGGCGCGTACCGCCAAATCGGGCATGCTGGCGGGCCTGAGCCGCCTGAGCGCGTCTTATTGGGGCATGCAGACGGCGCATGCCGGCCTGTTGGTTGCCGTGATCGGTATCGCGCTCACCTCAGCCTACAGCATTGAGCGCGATGTGCGCCTCAGCCCTGGTGCGCGGGTCGAGGTTGAGGGCTATGCCTTTGCCTGGACCGGTGTCAGATCCTATGCAGGTCCCAATTACACGGCCGAGCAGGGTGAAGTCCGGATTTATCGCGATGGCGAATTGCGGGAAACCCTGCATCCCGAAAAGCGTCGCTATAACGTCCGCGGTCAGGTCATGACCGAGGCGGCCATCAGTCCAGGCTTGTTCAGGGATATCTATGTCGCAATGGGTGAACCGCTGGAAGGCGATGCCTGGGCGGTTCGTGTCTATTACAAGCCCTTTATCCGCTGGACATGGCTGGGGGCGCTGATCATGGTCTTGGGCGGGATGATTTCAATGACGGATCGTCGTTACCGGCTGGCAGTACGTTCCCGCACCGATGCGCTGGCCGCAGAGAGGGCAAAATGAAAGCACGGGCATGGTTGTGGGGCATTCCCCTGATCCTGTTTCTGGGTTTCGCCATCCTGCTGTTCAGCCGGATTGGCGAAGATTCGACATCATTGCCTTCCGCCCGACTGGGAAAGCCCTTGCCGGAGTTCCGCTTGCCTTCCTTGATTGACGGCCGCGAACTGACGGCAGCTGATGTGCGCGGCAAGCCAGTCGTACTGAATGTCTGGGCCTCCTGGTGCCCATCCTGCCGTCAGGAACATCCGGCGCTGCTGAAGCTGGCGCAATCCGGTATCCCCGTGATCGGGTTGAATTACAAAGATGCTCCGGAAGACGCGCAGGCTTGGCTGGCCAATCTGGGTAATCCGTTTCAACTGATCATCAGCGACCAGCAGGGTAACCTCGGGTTGGACATGGGAGTTTATGGCGCACCGGAAACCTACTTGCTGGATGCGCAGGGGCAGATACGTTACCGCTATGTCGGTGTTTTTGATGAGGCGTCGTGGCAGTCCATGTTGCAACCGTGCTATGAACAACTGGTCAAGGGAGGGGAGGCCCCGTCATGTCAGTCCTGAACCTGCGCCAGGCCGCTCCCTTGCTGTGTCTGGTTCTGGCAGCCCAGGCCTTCGCCGCGATTGAGGTCTATGATTTCCGCACACCGGAAGAAGAGGCCCGTTTTCGCGACCTGACCAATGAATTGCGTTGTCCCAAGTGCCAGAATCAGAATCTTGCCGGATCGGATGCGCCGATCGCCCATGATCTCAAGAACCGCACCTTCCAGTTGATCCGCGAAGGCAAGAGCGATAATGAAATCCGGGACTATATGGTTGAACGTTACGGTGACTTCATTATCTACAAGCCGCCGGTGCGATCCACGACCTGGTTGTTGTGGTTCGGCCCGTTCCTGATGCTAGGTCTGGTGATTGGGGCCCTGGCCATCCTGCGCCGTCGTCCGACGCCTCCCGCCCCGTCATTGAGCGCTGATGAAGCCGCCCGACTCCAAGACTTGCTGAAGAAGCCCGCCGATGATGAGCGCTAATTATCCTTTCCTGATGTTTTTGTCCCTGGCGCTGGCGCTAACCTTCCTCATGGCCCTCGCCATCCTGTTGCCTTCCCTGCGCGGACGGGATGGTCAACACAGCCTGCTCGACCTCAATGTACAGGTATTTCGTGAGCGCCTGGCGGAGTTGGAGCAGGACAAGACCGAGGGGCGGGTGGATGAGCCCACCTTTCTGGCGCTGAAGACCGAACTTGAACGGCAATTGTTGTCGCTGCAGCCTGAGGCTGTGAGTGCGGAGTCGGGAGCCCGGCTTGGTCGAAAGGCGCTATTGGGGCTGACGGTCCTGCTGCCCGTCATGGCAGCGGGCGCCTATGCCCTGTTGGCTTGGCAGCCTGCTTTGGGGACCTGGTGGCAGACACAACTAAAGACCGGCCCCATCGTCGAAAAACTGTTTGCCGGAGAGTCTCCCTCGCAAGAGGAAATTGCCAGCCAGAATCTGCCGGATATGGTGCGGGTGATGCAGGCGCGTCTGCAGCAGCACCCCGAGGATACCGACGGCTGGTTCATGTTGGGTATGAGTTACCTGCAGGGCGAACTGGCGGACCAGGCGCTCGAGGCATTTGACCATGCCTGGCGCTTGTCGCCCCAACGCGATGACATCAGCTTGGCCTATGCCCAGACCTTGCTGTTTACCCGGCAAGGACGTCTGGATGACCAGAGCCGGCAGTTGCTGGCGGCCGTGCTGGAGCGTCACCCCCAGCATGAAGGCGCCTTGCTGTTGATGGGCATGGGAGCTTACCGAGCCGGCGATATGGCGACCGCCCTGCAGTACCTGCCGGTACTCAAGCAAGTGCATATCGCCCGAACTGGCGAGAAGGACTCCCAGGCGCTGGCGGAAGTTGATCGGGTGATTGCTCTCGCCAAGGCCGGCGGTGAGGCGGCGGCCAGTCAGGGCGGCATCCGGGTGACAGTCAGCATCGCCGACGGCATCAAGTCACGGATACCCAAGGACGCAACCTTGTTTGTCTTTGCCCGCGCCTTGAACGGCCCGCCCATGCCGCTGGCGGTCATCCGCAAGCCGGTCGAGAATTTTCCCGTGGTTGTGGAACTGAATGATTCTCAGGCCATGATGCCCGATTTGCGCCTTTCGCGGTTTGCATCGGTCGTGGTCAACGCCCGCATCACCCGTGGTGGCAATCCGGCGGGGGAAAAAGGGGATCTCGAAGCCATTGCCGTTCCCCTGACACAAAATGGTAAAATGCAGGCAGTCAATGTGCTGATCAGTCAGGAACGACCGTAGCAGTTCGATCGCAGTGCATCAAAATGTGTACCGCCGCTTGTGCGGCGGGGGCGCTAAGTGTATTTTGCCGCCAGAGTCCCACGCGGGCTGTGGGGTTATTCACGCATTCCGGGCGGTTCGACGGGTTCCGCCCCACCGGTTTTTCCATATCCTTAGGGAGCAATCCATATGATGCGCATCATTCTTTTGGGGCCGCCCGGCGCCGGCAAGGGCACGCAGGCCCAGGTGATCACCCAGCAATTCCAGATTCCGCAAATTTCGACGGGCGACATGCTGCGCGCCGCGGTGAAGGCCGGGACCGAGCTGGGTCTGGCGGCCAAGAAGATCATGGATGCCGGCGGACTGGTATCCGATGACATCATCATTGGTCTGGTCAAGGACCGTCTGACCCAGCCTGACTGCGCCAACGGCTGCCTGTTCGACGGTTTCCCGCGCACCATCCCGCAAGCGGAAGCGCTGTTGGCGGCGGGCGTGCACATTGATCATGTGGTGGAAATTACCGTGCCGGATGCTGAAATCATCAGCCGTCTGTCCGGTCGTCGCGTGCATCCGGCATCCGGCCGTGTCTATCACATCCAGCACAACCCGCCCAAGGTGGAAGGCAAGGATGATGTGACCGGCGATGATCTTGTCCAGCGCGATGATGACAAGGAAGAAACGATCCGCAAGCGCCTGGAAATCTATCACGAACAAACATCGCGCCTGGTCGGGTTTTACCAGTCGCTGGCGGCCAGTGGCAATCCGGAAGCTCCCCGGTATGCCTGCATTGAGGGCGTTGGCTCCGTGGATGCGATCAGCGCCAAGGTGACGGCGGTTCTTTCCTGAAACCGGCGGGCGCCTGATTTGAAGCCGTCCTAGTGACGGCTTTTTCATGGGCGTCGTCACCAGGAATTTCGCAGGCCGTAATGACCGCACTTTGTATCCTTCTGTTTTTGACCTCGTTTTGCTTTAATCGACCCAGTCTCCTTGTGACTCCGGAATCCGCATGAAACCCGCCCGTCCCGCTCCACTGGGAGTAGTCCTTGTCAATCTCGGCACGCCTGATGCGCCTACTCCCGTCGCCGTGCGCCGTTATCTGGGGCAGTTCCTGAGTGACCGCCGCGTGATCGAGATTCCGCCGTTGTTGTGGAAGCTGATCCTCTTTCTTTTCATCTTGCCCTTTCGTCCCAAGCGCGTGGCAAGGCTGTACGCCAGCATCTGGGAAAAGTCTGGGGATTCGCCCATGCGCCGCATCCTGCGGGAACAGGCTTCCGCCCTGCAGACGCGGTTGCAGGGGAGCGTGCCGACGACGGTCCGGGTTGAACCCGCCATGACCTATGGCAACCCTTCGCTGTCGTCCGTGCTGGATAAGTTGCGGGGGGAGGGGATTGAAAATATCGTCGTTCTGCCGTTGTTTCCCCAGTATTCGGCCACTTCGACCGCTCCGGTTTATGATGCCGTCCAACGCTGGGCATCCACCCAGCGCAATTTGCCTTCATTCGCCATCATCAAGGATTATTTCGCCCATCCCGCCTATATCCGTGCGCTGGTCGCCAGCATTGCCGAATACCGTGAGCAGCACGGCGCTGCGGACAAATTGCTGTTCTCTTTTCATGGCATTCCGCAGCCCTATGCGGACAAGGGCGATCCTTACCCTAAACGTTGTCGCTGCACGGCTGCCCATGTGGCGCAGCAATTGGGACTGTCCGAAGATCAGTGGGCCATTGCCTTCCAGTCGCGGTTTGGCAAGCAGGAGTGGGTAAAACCCTATACCGATG
>CAZPZK010000057.1:0-12005 GCA_964591095.1 uncultured Moraxellaceae bacterium
GGAGGAGTTGCGATTCCGTCCAATGCAGTTGTGGCACCTGCTGATGAGAAGTATGCTTTGTGTGTTAAGACTGAATACATCGAAATGCTGATGAAAGGCACGATGGGCTTTGTACCTGCCATGGACCAGCGGCTAGAAGATTTGCTTCGTCAGATTCCTCAAGACGGTTGGAAGTTTTTGCCTCGGTCAAGTTGTGAACTCGATCCTACGTGGCAACAACTGATTCCGTATATGGTTGTGGTTCACGACCGAGTAAATAAGACTCCTAGCATTCTTGAATACCAACGCACCAAGCAGTCGGGTGAGCAACGCATAGTCGGTTTGCGAAGCGTTGGTTTCGGGGGACACATCGAACCGGTTGATGGCGATTCGTTGCTCGAGGCCTTCATGGCGGGCATGTTGCGTGAGTTCCGCGAGGAGTTGTCAATCGCCGACACAGTGACTAGTCAGTATTCAATCAACTTTGTTGGATTATTGCGGGTAGATGACAAGGAAGTTGATCGAGTGCACACAGGCGTAGTACTGTTTGTTAAAACCAATTCAGTGATCGTCGCAAGCAATGACGAGTCAGTTGAGATGGGTCAGTTCTATCCAGCAGGCATTTTGATTGCCAATTGCGATGATCAGCCTGACGAGTATGAAACGTGGTCGTCTAAAATTCTTACGTATCCAGGCATTGGTCCCGTGTTGCGTAGACAAGGACAAGTGCTCTATCAATCGGGCGACGGATCACCACACAATGATTCACCTGAACGTCGACATACGGAACTTCCCAAAGCAGAACAGTGCATGGCGTGTGGCAATGACGATGGGACCTGCATTTGCCACACTCAGGCATCATGGGACACCGGCGCTGATGACAGCTACGGGGGCCTAGGCGTGCCGTTCCTACAGGACATACCTGAGGAATCGGGTATTGAGGTCCCGCCGCAGGATCAGGTCCTACAGGACCGCACAGGCGGGTGCAATGCACACAGTTTGCGTGACACCTTCGACGTGTCGGAACGCTATCTGATTTACGACGAAACAACAGGCGAACCTGCCAAAGGGCGATTCGTCGTGTGGAACCTCGACGATCCCGATGAGGTCATGCAGGAGATCGTGTGGATTGTCATTCGTGACTTCAAGAAGAAACTGTGGCATCGCAAGGACCTGCAGCAATACGCCGATAAAATCGGACAGACATTGATCGCTGCTCAAGAAGAACAACCCCCACTCAAACCACAAGCAACAAATGAAAACTAAGAACGAAAACGTCGCCCACAAAATTCAAATTTATCGAGATCACGAGATCGATACGGGTCACCGTGTATTGAATCACGAAGGCAAGTGCAAGAACCTTCACGGTCACCGTTTCAAGTTCGGTATCTTCTTGAACAAACCTGAAGACGGACTCGATCACATTGGACGAGTACTTGACTTCGGTGTGATCAAAGAGATTTGGGGAGGATGGCTCGACGAGAACTGGGATCATGGAATGCTTCTGTGGGACCAGGATCCTTTGACCCCTTGGTTCAAGTCAGAGTTGATCAGTTGCAACGTCGCAGGAAAATTTCCAAGTCCTTTATATGGACAGAAGTTTTACGGACTGCCATTCAATCCCACGGCAGAGAATCTCGCTAGTTACTTGCTGAACAAGTCACGAGAGTTGCTCAAACCAACGGGCATCGAGGTTGCGAAGATTCGTTGCTGGGAAACACCCAAAAGTTATGCCGACGCCGAGTGATCTATGAAATGCGAAGACGATCTGATCGTACAGGCAACGTTCTGTCAGCACATCACTGGCGGGTTCCTTAAAGCTACACACCAATGTGAATGTGAGACGGTAGGTAAGTGCCCACTGCGTTCAAATCAATTGTCTGCTGAGGCGATGGACCGTCTGCGAAAGCATCCTACTATCGCAGCAGAAATAGAGCGCAAGAAAGAAGAGTTTCGTATTCTTTCTGAAGCGGCAGAGAAGGAGGAGGCGGAACGCCAAGCACGAATTCGTGCAAAAAATCTTAGGGACCACAAAGAACTACTTGCCCCGCCCAAATCCGTTGACGACCGAGGCATGACTGAGAGTCAGAAGCAAGCGATGATGCAAAAAATTGCTAAACAAAAAATGGAAGATATTTACTTGCGTGATATTCACGCGGGCATGATTCATGCAAACGAGCGGAGTGTTCCTAGATGATTGTGCCCGCAAATCAGAATGCAATTGACCTTTGGCATCGTGGTTCGCTTGCCTTATCGAAGGTTGAGTCGAATGGTATTCTTGTAGACGAGAAATACCTTGATAAGGCGATCCGTAGAACTGAACGCAAAATCCAAAAGATGCGTTCTGATTTGTACGAGCATGACGTCTACAAGTTGTGGAAACGTCGGTTCGGAAGCAAAGCGAGTCTGACTGCTCCTGAGCAATTAGCGAAGGTGGTGTTCGAGGACCTCGGTTACAAACCGATCAAAGGTCACACGGATACCAAGAAGTACAAGGCGAATGAGGACGCCTTCGAGCACGTGAACGAGCCTTTTGTTCGCGATCTGTTTGAGATGAAGCGGTTGCAGAAGGCCTTGACCGTTAATCTCATGGGTCTGAAGAACGAGATCGTGGATAGTTACGTTCACGCGATCTACAACTTGAACATCGCGGCGTCCTATAGATCAACTTGTGATACGCCGAACGTACAGAATCAGCCAGTTAGAAATGAAGACATCGGCAATCTGATTCGTAGTTGTTTCATTGCTCCTCCTGGCTATCGTATTGGTGAGATCGATTACGGCAAGATTGAAGTATGTGGTGCGGCGATTGTCACGAAGGACCCGATCTTGACTCGGGAGGTTGTCGATCCTAAGGCGGACATGCATCGGGACACGGCAATGCAGATGTTCTTCCTCAACAAAACAGACGCAGCACTCAAACCGATCAGGCAGGTATCCAAGAATGCGTTCGTGTTCCCACAGTTCTATGGGTCCTATTACGTGCAATGTGCTAAGAACGTGTGGGACGACATTGCCCGCTACAACCTCCAGACGACCTCAGGCGTGCCGTTGCGTAAACACCTCCGCAAACATGGGATCACTGATCGTGGGCTGTGTGAGAAGGGCACAAAGGACAACAAGGCACCTGAACCTAAATCGAATACGTTCGAGTATCACTTGCGTCAGGTTGAGAAATCATTCTGGAAGGAACGCTTTAAAGTCTACGATCAATGGAAGCGTGATTGGTGGCAAAAGTATTTGGAACGTGGTTGGTTCAGATTGAAGACGGGATTCGTGTGTCAGGGGTTCTTGGATCGTAAGCAAGTTTGCAACTATCCCATCCAAGGCATCGCGTTCCATATGCTGTTGTGGAGTTTGGTAGAATTGCAAGATTGGCTCGAGAAGAACAATTGTAAAACTAAGATCCTTGGGCAGATTCACGACTCGATGCTGATTCAATTTCATCGCAAAGAGATTGATGACGTATTGCATCAGGCGAAGCACATCATGACTGTGAAGATTCGCAAAGCGTGGCCTTGGATCAGTGTGCCATTGAAGGTCGAGGCGGAGATCGCAGGCAAAGGAGAATCGTGGGCTAAAAAGAAAGGCGTACTCATATCATGAGAAGTAATAAACGAATCACACAAGATGCTAAAGAAAATCTTCGCAGCTTCTATAAAAGAAAAGGAATCAAGCGAGCAAATGCCTATATGAGAATCAAAATGCAAGTTGCCGGACAACATGGATGGGGAGGACCAGCAGGACTGTTTGTTTGGGAACTTGCAAAAGGCGATCCAACTAAAGCTGAAGAGTTAATGAACTAAGTATAAGGAAGTCACATGATCGCCTATACAACACACGTAAATGGGTTTTGGATCGTATTGCCGTTTCTCATACTCACCGTCTTCGGGATTTGCGTTTTTGAACTTGGGTGGTTGCTTGGTCGTTGGAAGCAAAGTCGTGAAGAACTCATTGTCATGTGGGACGAGCGTGATCCTAACTTTGAGGACGTGTCCCAATGGATGCTCATCGTATGTGGAGATGACACATGTTTGTATTTTCGCGGTCAGAATGTTGAAGATGTAGGAGTTGTGGAAGCACGAAATTTGAAAATTCACAGATTAGTCAAAACAGATAAACAGAGGTGGTGATGGGAGACTTCATATGTGAGTTGTGCAATTTGCCATGTGACTTGCGGTCGGGATGTTCTAAGTGTGGTCGATTGGTTTGCAATAGTTGCTTAGCGGCGTATCCCGAAGATGAAATGCCTGACGAACCAGTTTGCGAAGAATGTTTCTAACAGGAGTTGATTGATGGAACTTTATAGGAAATTTCGACCGTCGACGTTTGACGAAGTCTATGGTCAGGATGATGTGGTTCGGGTGTTGTCAGCGAAGGTCGCGAGGAAGAAAGTCCCACACGCCATGCTGATGACGGGGCCCAGCGGCACAGGCAAGACCACGTTGCTTCGCATCGTTGCTAGTCTGATGGGCTGCAACATGGAACACGAATGCAAGGAGAAGAATTGTGCCGACTACACAGGCATTGATTCGATCCGCGATATTCGTTCTGGTGCGGGTAAGAAGTGCTTTGGTTCCGTGCGGGTGTTCATCCTCGACGAAGTGCATCAATTGACCAAGGCTGCACAGTCGATGCTATTGAAGGAGCTCGAGGACCCGCTCGATCACGTCTACTTCATGTTGGCAACGACTGACCCACAGAAATTGTTGCCTACGATCAAGACACGTTGCACTGAGTTCAAACTCAAGCCGATCAATGACTCCGTAATGAGTACAATAGTCAAAAAGATCAGCAAAAAGGCCAAGATCAAGATCAAGGAGGAAGTACAAGATCGGATTGTTGCAGTTGCTGACGGGTCAGCACGCAAGGCGATTGTGTTGCTCGATCAGGTCATGGATTTGAGGACCTCGGACGAACAGCTCGAGGCGATTGAGTCAGCGGAGTTGCAGGTTGAAGGCATCAAACTTTGTCGAGCATTGATCAATCCACAAACCACCTGGGCAGAGATGGCGACATTGCTCAAAGGCTGTACAGAGGACCCTGAGCAGTTGCGTCGAGGCATACTCGGTTACGCATCATCAGTGTTGTTAGGAGGCAGCAAGATTCAGGCACGGGCGTATCTGATCATCAAATGCTTCGGAAGTAACTTTTACGATGCAGGACGGGCGGATCTAATCGCCTCCTGCTATGAAGTGATCGTAGCGAGCAAACGCAAGTAAACGTCCGATACATTGTGACCTCACACAAAGGAGAACAACATGCCCGATCCTGACTTCAAATCAATATATCAACTTGTCGATGAATGTGCTGGGCGAGATCAAAACGCGAATTGTGCGGCCGCTCGCATCGTGGCGACTGCTATCGTGTACTTCGGCAATTGCGTACTGCAGTCAGCCAACAAGATTGCTCAAGAAATGCGAATCACCAGTGCAAGGAACGGTAAATGAGCAGTAACTTAGGCTTCGGAAAGAAGCAAAAACCAAAACCAAAAGAAGAACGAATCAATGTTGACGATCTGGACATCGATCCCACCAACTTGGATCTCGAGTGGCAAAAGCAGCCCAAGTTATATTACTTGGCCTCTTTGGAATTGGCGGACAGTCGTGCCGAAGTTGACCGACTCAAATCGTTATGCGATGTAGTCGAAGCGGAAGTGCAAAAGAAAGTACTTGCGAATCCTGCTCGCTACGATTGTGAAAACTCGACTGTTGCCGTAGTCAAGGCAGCAGTCACACGTGAGATGTCCAAAAAAATGTGCACCGTCAAACTTCGCAAGGCTAAGCATCGTGTCGACGTAGTCCAAGCATACGTAGGTGGCCTCGATCAAAAGAAACGAGCCCTAGAAGGGCATGTTAGTCTGTTCGTTCACAATTACTACAGCACTCCTCGTGAACCAAAAGGAAGTCATGAGTATGTTGAAACGATGCGAGCGGATCGAGTCCATAGTCAAGATCGGGTGGGCAGAACATCTAAGACGAAACGAAAGAGGCAAACAAAATGATCACCTTGGGACAATGGCTGGACATTCTGACATTAGTCGCACTGTTTTCAGTCTGGAGCCCGATAGTTAGTTACTTCATATCCAAAGGAATGACGTTGGGCAGACTGCAAGCCATCAAACGATATAACAACGCAAACAAGAATCGACCCACACACTCAGGAGTGCGACATGCGTAGAGACAAAGATGATGATGACATAATGACAGCAAGGGAATTTGCGTCAAAAGAAAAGTCGGGATTTGAATCAACGACTTTGAATATGCCTGAAGGAGCGAGCCGTTTCAAACTCGACAGCACCAAGACACGCTACATTGACATTATCCCCTTCGTTGTGGGTCGTGGCAATGACAAGGCGGACAAAGGGCAGACGCACTACGAACGTACTTACTACGTTCACAAGGGCCTCGGTGCGGACGGCAAGCAACGTGAGGTCTGCCTCGCCAAGACGTTCAAGAAGCCGTGTCCCATCTGCGAGATGAACGAGAAGAATAAGGCGTCGGGCCTGTACGATGACGACACCTGGAAGAAGTACCTTCCTAAAGTCGAGCAGTTGTACAACGTCATTGATGCTGAGGCGGCTGATAAGGGAATTCAGATCTGGCCGATCAATCAATTCTACTTCGGTAAGCAATTGGTTGTCGCCTGCGAAGCGCTCGATGACGATGACGACGAACAAAAGTTCGCGTCGCCGATGAATGGATTCACGTTGAAGTTGACAGTCGAAGAAAACAAGTTCATGGGCAATACCAGCTACAAGGTAGCCCGTGTGGACTTCAAGAAACGGAAGAAACAGTATAAGTCTTCAATTAAGGAGGAAGCCTATTGCCTTGACGATCTGATTAAGAAACGCTCCTACAAGGAGCTGAAGAAAGTGTTCCAGCAAACGCTTAGCGGGGGCACTGACGAAGATGATTCTGATGACGATTCTGATTCCAATAAGAAAGGTTCAAAAATGGCTAAGGCCAAGAAGGCAGCTGCGAAGTTTAGTGTTGGTGATTCGGTCGAGTGGGATGAGGTGGACGGTGAATGCGTCATCATCTCGATTGCCAAGAACGGCAAGACCGCAACGATTGAGGACGAGGAAGGCGAGGAGCACGAAAAGGTTGCTGTCTCTGAGCTGACCGCGGTCAAGAAGACGGCAAAGAAAAAGGCTGCGAAGAAGAAGCCTGCAAAGCCCGCTAAGAAGAAGGCGTCGAAGAAGTCCAAGGATGAGGACGAAGACGAAGAAGACGACGACGAGGAAGATGAGGACGATGACGACGACTCGGACGACGATGACGAGGACGAAGATGATGAGTCCGATGATGAAGACGAAGACGAAGATGAAGATGATGACGATGAGTCGGACGATGAAGATGATGATGACGAAGAAGATGACGACTCCGACGATGACGAGGATGATGATGAGGATGACGACGATGAAGACGAGGACGAGGATGACGACGATGAAGATGATGACGAGGATGATGAGCCCGCCCCTAAGAAAAAGAAGGCAGTGAAGAAAAAGAAGAAGTAATCGTCGTCTTCCTTTGTGAGCTGGTGCAGTCGTTGGGTTTTCAGATCGCCCGGCGGCTGCACCAGATTTTTTCATTCAATACGAAAGAGAGTGTGTACCATGCAGCTTACTAATTGATAGTACAAGATTAAATTAGATAGATTATGGGGTGTCTGTAGTTCAAATCAGAACCCTGCGATGAAATGTCCCGATGGATCGGGATAAGGTTCCCGCAGACATGTGGGTGAGCAATCCCACCAACACCAAAAGAGAATGTTCGATTAGGAAGTCTGTGTTGCCTTGGTTGTTAGGTTGCCTTGTGTTTGTTTTGCCAATCGTCTGATAGTTATACTAAAGACCCTTTCTCGGGCTGAACTCGGTCGCTAGCAGTACCGGGGGACTGGGAAGTAATGTGGGTGAGATGGTATCAAATCCCACTTGGCAATGTTAGTTTGGTGCTCGTCGGTATAAAGTAGAAATACCATCGGGTCGCTACCGAGATGTGGGGTCAACGCCCACCGAGCACTTTTTAGTTTCGTTCCTTCACTTAGGAGAATGTCATGTTGAAGAAGTTGCTGTTCGCAATTTGTTTGCTTGGAAGTTTGGCTGTTCAAGCAAAGGCGAGTGATCCTGTTATCGCGACATTTGGTGACCTGCTTTATGGGCAAGAGGATGCATCGTACTTCATGTACATCAGCGGGTACGGTGTGTTTGAAACCGAGTTGATCGATGGTGTTGCCTACACTTGGGGCGATGCGACTGACCCGCTTGACCAAGCCTACTACTTCGCTCAAGGACTTCAGGCTGGTGAAGAAATTCAGGCCAAGTACAACAACGAAGAAGAGTACTACACGGTATACGAAGCCAATTCGTACACTGATCTATCTGGGTACACGATCACCGAAGTGGAAATGAGCATCGGTATCTGGTTTGACTACCCAGGCATCAACGATCTGTATGAGGTGCAGGTTGCCGTCAAAGGTCATTAGCATTCATGTGAGGCTGGTAGGTGCCCGTGCTTAGTCCGCACGGGCAATGGGATGTCTGTGACTGAGTTAGGTCTAAGGTTGATATGCAATTAAAAACTGCCACGAAGGGCTAGACTCCTGGGTAGGTGCCCTGACCAGCTAAAAGATCCTGGGAGCCGCGGGTTCAAATCCCACCAGACATTTTATGCCGAGGTAGCTCAAGTACGGTTAGAGCGGCGGGTCACATGGCCCCGCGTCATAGAAGTAAGGCTGCTGGTTGTGAGATTCAGCAACTAGGTCTTTAAAACTTACTCGTGCAGGTTCAAGTCCTGCCCTTGGCTTTTGTTTCGGAGAAGCAGAATTAGGAGTTTGTATGGTTAGCACGAATGCTATCAAGAAAGCTTTGAAGAAGAAGAAAAAGAAGGCCCCGGCGATCACGCAGGACATGTATCTCAGTTCGGGATCGACGTTGCTCAACTGTGCCTGCTCAGGAACGCCTACCGGTTGCTTCATCAAGGGACATTACTACCTGATCGTAGGGGACAGCTCGAGCGGTAAGACGGTGCTCGTGTTGTCAACTGCTGCAGAGGCGGCTGCCAATAAGGCCTTCGACAACTACCGCTTGATCTACGATCCCATCGAAAGCGGTGCGTTGTTTGACATGCGGAAGTTCTTCGGTCGCAAATTGTCCAGGCGACTTGAGATGCCTGCTCATGGTGTATCGGAAACAATCGAGTCAATGTACTACAACATTGATGACGCCTACGAGAAATGGAAAGAAGACAAGCGTCCATTTATCTACATCGTGGATAGCATGGATGGGTTGTCGACGAAGGAAGACGAACGTGTCTTCCAGAACACCAAGAAGGCTGCTCGCAGTGAGACTGAAGCGAAGGGCAGTTACGGTGCGACGAAGGCGAAGTTCAATTCGACTAGCCTACGCCGTTTGATGACACCTCTCAAGAAGTCCGGCAGCATCCTGATCATCATCTGCCAGACACGCGATTCGTTTGGCATGTTCGAGCCACAGACGCGAGCAGGTGGACGCTCATTGAAATTCTATGCTACGCTCGAAGTGTGGTTGAAGCGACGAGCAACGATTCACAAAACCTACAAAGGCGAGAAGTTGCCGATTGGTATTTGGAGTCGGATGCAAGTCAAGAAGAATCGTGTCAAAGGCAAGGATCGCAGTGTACTCGTTCCCATCTATGATCAGTTCAAAGGAGGTGGAGGTGGACTTGACGACATTGGAGGAATGGTTGAGTACTTAGTAAAGTGGAAGCATTGGAAAGGCACAACCAAAAAGATAATCGCCCCTGAGTTCGAGTTTGAAGGCACCAAAGAAGAACTTATCAAGGCGATTGAGTTTGATGAGGCCTACGACAAGCTGCAAAGCATCGTTGGCCAGGTCTGGTACGATATAGAAGATGCATGTGCAGTGGCCAGGAGGTCCCGATACACGTAGGCACAAAAAGGTATGTCGACTGCCTTCTCAGTCGACAATTGCATTGAGGAGAAGACAGTCATGGCTCAGACTAAGAAACGAGCAGAGTACGATCCCAGGGAGGACGCGAAGAAAGTTCTGAAGAAGTTGGATATCGAAACGCTTCAGAGCAAAGAGCAAACTGCTCAGGCAGTTGCGGATCATGGAATCAAGATCCATGGCACTTCGCTAGGGAAGTTGCGAGTAGCCTTCCTGGAAGAGAATGGACACTCAAACGGCAAGGCCGCAGTCTCGATGACACACGTTGATCTGGTCATCGCGATGGCTCGCAAGATGGGAGGTCTGACTAACCTTGAGAATGCGATTGCAGCAGTCAAACGCATCAAGGAGAAGTTGACCATATGAAAAAGAAGAAAACAAAGGAACGACCAGCACCGTCCAGGAGTAATCGCTCAGAGTGGATGGACAAGTTGTACTTCAAATCACTCGATGCTTTGATTGATCGATTGTTTGAAGAGGCTTTCCGTCGCAAACTGTCACGGGCAGACATTGCTCGTCAGGCAGGTCTGAGCGAGACGACGGTACGCAAGTTGATCGAGAGGAAAACAATCCTACCGCAACTGCGAACAGTGGAACTTTTGGCCTACGCCGTGGGTGGTCGACTCGACTACCACAAGGGCCAAGAGCATGCCAAGATTAAGACTTCCTGGACGATCATAGCTTTCAATGCCCGGAAACGGGCGGCTTGATCTCCTCAGTGCCCTGGCGGCGGTAGGATTTTACCCTTACAGGTTCGCACCCTACCGTCGCCAGTCTTTTACTACAATGAAAGGGAGAATATGTTCAAGTATGTTGCGTTAGTTTGTGCGTTGTTCGTTTGTGCGATTGCACACGGGCAGGAGGGTTATTTAGGACCTGCTGCAGGACCTCCTCCCGCCTCGTCGTTCGGGGGTGGGTTTCGTCCTCCGTGTGCCTCGCCTTGCCCACAACAGGCCCCGCAGCCGACCATGTGCTGTCGACGTTATTGGGACCCATACGCCTTCAGTCAGACGACCTGGGATCCTTGTTGGCAATGTTGGACAACGTGTTACTACGGCGGTTGGGTCACGCAGTGCAAGCGTCCTTGCGGCGGCGGTGTTCCTTATCAGGCACAGCCGATTGCATATCAGCAATAAACTGTTCGTGGAATTCAATGTCGCGAGTGCGTTTCTTGTGACATTGTTGATCCTCCCATGAATGGTTGATGGGCTGCCGGTTGAGGTTCGGTTCTGGAGTGCACGTAGTAGTCCAGCCGACGTTGTGACAAACACAACCGGCAGCCTTTTTCTCACAAAGGAATTGATGCGTGGGCACGAAAAATATCTTCAAACCACTGTTCGATAAGTTGAAGGACTCCTTCCGCACACGCAATGAATACGCTGAGGCGTTCTTAAGCAATTTTGATCCAGAAGAAGGCTTCGCACGACTATGGGCTCGACTCGAAAGAGGAGGGATCGCATCTAGAGGAGTGTCACAGCATGAGGACCCGGAAATTAGCATCAAACTTTCGGAAGTCAAGCGTTTGATGAAAGTCGCCTACATGCAACGTGGCACAGATGCTAGGAAGCACTACGATTTACTTTCTCAACAAGTAGATGAGAGCCTTGGTCGTGCTGAATACAACGCACGCTATGATGCTGAGGATGATACGCTATGAGCACAAAGAAAATAGAAAGTTCACTGATAAAACGATTAGGACGTACAAACATCGAACCATTACTCAAGTCGATAATAATGGTTCAAGCAGAATGGAAAGCAAACAGAAAAGAACCAGGACCAAACAGTGATAAGTATTACATGAGTACTGCCCGCTACAGACCTGAAATGGTCCAAGCGGTCATCAAAGTTTGGTGCAAATTTACATGCCTTACTGATGACTTGTTTCCATTCAATGATGATTTTGTAGCCTGCGCTTGGATGCAGTATCGAAAAGAAGGAACAAAGCAAAAGCAGGCATTGCTTAAACAGCTTTCTTGACAATTTTAAAGAGCTTAGGTTATGAGTACCGACGCAGTTGCCGACGATGCCACAGCACCTGATGACACGGGATCGCCTTCGCCCACGCTGAACATCACCA
>CAZPZK010000058.1:0-11931 GCA_964591095.1 uncultured Moraxellaceae bacterium
CAGCATTGCGGGCCCTGGCCTTGTCCTTATCGCCCGACTTGGCGACAGCGGCTTTCTTTTCCTTGTCCTTGCCGGATTTGTCGGCCTTACCCGTGCTATCCGCCTTGGCCAGTTTGACCGGCTTGGACTCGGCGGCATCGCGGTCCTCGCCCTTCTTGTCGGTCTTGCTGGCGACGTCCGCCGGCTTGCTGTCGGAATCCGCCGCGGTGTTGTCCTGGTCTACTTCACTGATGGCCTGATCTTCGGCTTCTTCCATCAGTTGCGCGACACGAGAGGCGGCCGCGGACACGGGCTGGTCATAATAGCGCCCCTTGACACGGGTGTTGCCCACCACCAGCCAGCGACCCGCCGGCAGCTTTTTCTTCTTCGCCGACAATCCATTCATGCGGCGCAGGGCGGCCGGATTGGTGTCAAAGCGCGCCGCCACCTTGGTCAGCGTGTCGCCCTTCTTGGTCTTGTAACGTTGCACCACCGTGCGCTCGGCGGGCGGCAGTCCGGCCAACCGGCGGTCAAAGTCGGAACCGATGTTGACCGGCACCAGGATTTCGTGGGATTCCTGCGGGTCGGTGGCCCAGCGCAGGAAGCCGGGGTTCAGTTGGTAAAATTGCTTGAGGCTCAGCCCGGCGGCCTTGGCCACGGCTTCCATCTCAACCTGGCTGCGCGCCTTGACCGCGCGGAAATGCGGCTGGTTGACGATGGGCTTGAAGGCAATGTTGTAGTTGCCGGGATTGCGGACAATCTGGGCCACGGCGAGGAAGCGCGGAACGTAGGCTTCGGTTTCGGCGGGAAGGTCCAGCGACCAGTAGTCGGTGGGCAGCCCGGCGGCGGCATTCTTGTTGATGGCGCGATCAACGGTGCCCGGTCCGGCATTGTAAGCAGCCAGCGCCAGCTCCCAGGAGCCGAACTTCTTGTACAGCGAGGTCAGGAATTCATAAGCCGCACGGGTAGATTGAACGACATCCCGGCGACCGTCATACCAGTAGTTCTGCTTCAGACCGTAAATTTTGCCGGTACCCGGAATGAATTGCCACATCCCGGCCGCCTGGGCGGGGGAATAGGCAAACGGGTCATAAGAACTTTCAACGACAGGCAACAGCGCCAGTTCGGTCGGAATGCCGCGCTTTTCGGCCTCGGTCACGGTGTGATAGAGGTAATGGCTGGCGCGCGCGGCCATGCGGTCAATATAGTCCTGACGACGGGCAAACCAGTTGCGCTGCAACTGGATGCGGGGATTTTCCTGGGCAAGGTCCATCCGGAAGCCGGCGCGCACGCGGTCCCACAGGTTGCCAAATTCCGCCAGTTCCTCGGGACTGAGAGCCACGGGCTCCATCTCGGTCACGCCGAGCAAATCGTCAATTTCGTCCTGCGTGAAGTCACTGCCATGGGTGTTGTAGTACCCGGCAGGCGCATTACTGAGACCGTCCGCCGCATCGGCGACGCTCACGGAAGGGGCGGCGGCGGGAGAGGAAAAAAAACGTTCGGCGGACTTGTGGGGTTGCGTGGAGCAGGCGGACAGAATCAGGCTCGCGAAGGCAAAGGCCAGCGTTTGGCGGGCGGATTTGCTGAGGTGAAGCCACAATTGCATGCCGTAGTACTCCCGTTAATCAAAAAGGCCGACCGATTTTAGGGAGCCTTACAGAATACTGGCAAGCGAATGCCACCATTATCAGGCCTTAACTGTAACGAAGTGCGGCAAAATGCCCGGAGAGTCAGGTCTGGGCCGGTTTCCAGGAGTCCTTGTATCGGCGCAATGTGCAAAAGACCTCTGAATCCGAAGGGTTTTCCGGTAAGTCGGGCCGGAGTTCACGCAGTCGGCGGCGTAGCGCCGGATCGTTGCAGCGCAGGAAGGGGTTAATGATTTTTTCGTGTCCCAGCACGGCGGGCAGGGTGGGTTTGCCCGCTTCCCGCCATTGCCGGCATTGCTGCCGGTATTCCCGCAGGGGGATATTGCCGGGATCGGTCTCCACGGCAAATTCCAGGTTGTCCAGCGTATATTCGTGGGTGCAGCACAGCCGGGTGCTGTCCGGGAGGGAGCGGATCGCTTCCAGGGATTGGAAAAGGGTTTCCGCATCGCCGTCAAAGATGCGGCCGCAACCGCCGCTGAAAAGGGTGTCGCCGCAAAACAGCAACTCCTCGGACGGTTGGTAATACGCCAGATGGTCGCGGGTGTGCCCCGGCACCGCCATGACCCGCCATTCGCCGTCCGGAAGCGAAAGGCGCTCGCCGCCGCGCAGGGGATGCGTCACGCCTTCAATGCCGACCGGCCCGTAAACCGGTACGGCGGGATGGGCGCGATGCAGCTCCGGCAGACCGGCGGCATGGTCCGCATGATGATGGGTGACAAATACTGTCGCGAGTCGCCACTGCCGCTCTTGCAATACCCTGGCAAGCAGCGCGTAATCGCCGACATCCACGGCCAGGACATGATTGTCGGCATCGATCCGAAGCCAGAGATAATTGTCGATGAACATCGGGACCGGCAACAGCCGGTGGGCGGCAGGCATGACAGCGCTCCTTTCAGCATCCATAATGCATGATAATCCATTCTGGCCCTTTACACGCAGGCGAGACGTTCATGGAATTACCCCACCTTTGGCAGCCCGCTTCCCGGGTCGACCTGTCCGGAGCCTTGTCCGGCTGGTTTGAGTCCGAGTTGGGGCGTGAGTTGCTGGTCGCCGAAAACCGTCTGCTCGGACATATCCTGCCGGATCTCTTCGGGTATCATGCGCTGCAGTTGGGGCAGGTGGTGCCGGCCAACCTCCTGCTCAGCAGTCGCATCCGTCATCGCATCGTGGCGGATGCGTCGCCTGTTGCGGTGGAAGGGCTTTCGCCCCTGGCGGCAAAGCCCGACAGCCTGCCGCTTGCCGGCGACAGCGTGGACGTGGTGGTGATGCATCACTTGCTGGATGTCTGCACCAACCCGCATGCCGTGCTGCGCGAGGCTTGCCGGGTGCTGCTGCCCGAGGGGCATGTGGTGATCGTGGGTTTCAACCCCTGGAGCTTGTGGGGGCTATGGCGGTTGTTCCGGCTGCCCTGGATGGGCACGCCCTGGCTACGTCGCGTACTCGCCCCGCAGCGCCTGACGGATTGGCTGTCACTGCTGGATTTTGAGGTGGTGGGCGTCGAGTCCGCCTATTTCCTCCCTCCGGTCGATGCCGCCGTGGTTCGGCGCCGTTTTGACTGGCTGGAGCCGGTGGGTACGCGTTACTGGAGTCAGGGCGGCGCGGCCTATGCCGTCCTCGCCCGCAAGCGTGTCGCCTGCCTGACGCCGCTGCGCCTGCGTCAACCCTTGCTGCAACTGCTTCGTCCGTCGCTGGTCCCCGAGGTCCGCGCCGGCCATGACTCCCTGAACCATCCGGATAACTGACACCGCATGAAGAAAATCGAGATCTACAGTGATGGCGCCTGCCGTGGCAATCCGGGGCCGGGCGGCTGGGGCGCCCTGCTGCGTTATGACGGTCATGAAAAACGCCTTTATGGCGCCGAGCCGCAAACCACCAACAACCGCATGGAGCTGAAGGCAACCATTGAAGCCCTGCGCGCCTTGCGGGAGCCTTGCGAAGTCACGGTCTGGACGGACTCCCAGTATGTAAAGAAGGGAATGACGGAATGGCTGCCGGGTTGGAAGGCGAAGGGCTGGAAAACCGCGGCCCGCGCCCCGGTCAAGAATGCCGATCTGTGGCAGGAGCTGGAGCAGGCGGCCTCCCGGCATCGGGTGGACTGGCAGTGGGTCAAGGGGCATGCCGGCCACGAAGGCAATGAAGAAGCTGACCGCCTCGCCAATCAGGCGATTGATGAATTTCTGGAAAATCCGACATGAGACAGATCGTCCTCGATACCGAAACCACCGGCATGAGCCCGCTCGAAGGGCATCGCGTGATTGAAATCGGCTGCCTGGAGCTGGAAAACCGCCGCCTGACCGGCCGTTCCTTTCATTATTACCTGCAGCCGGACCGGCTGGTGGACCCCGAGGCGATCGCCGTCCACGGCATCACGGATGAGTTCCTTGCGGACAAGCCGCGATTTGCCGAAGTGGCCGCGGAATTCCGGGAGTTTGTTTGCGGGGCTGAACTGGTCATCCACAATGCCCCCTTTGATATCGGTTTCCTGGATCATGAACTGCGCTTGCTGGATCCCGGCTTTACCACCCTGAGGGAACTTTGCGGAGTGCTTGATACGCTGGTGATGGCGAAGCAGAAACATCCGGGGCAGAAAAACAGCCTGGATGCGCTTGCCCGCCGCTATTTTGTCGATCATCGCCAGCGCAGCTATCATGGCGCGCTGCTGGATGCCGAAATTCTGTCCGATGTGTATCTGGCCATGACCGGGGGACAGGTCGGCCTGAGCCTGCAGGAGGAGGGTGAGTCCGGAGGCGACAGCGAGATGATCCGCCGCCTCCCGGCATCCCGTCGCCCCTTGCCGGTCATCCGCGCCAGCGAAGCCGAGGCCGCCGCCCATGCCGCCAGGCTCGATGTGATCGACAAATCCTGTGGCGGAGCCTGCATTTGGCGTCAAGAGGGGCTGGCGTGATGCCCTTAAAACCATTATTTTAAGGGCAATAATAACACCGGCGCTTCAGGCCATTTAACCCAACCGCATAATACAGGAAGGAATCCATGCTTCCGAAAATCGATGTAAGTGCACTGAACCTTATCAAGTCTGAAATTGATGCATCACTCACCCAGATCGAAGGGGCACTGAGTGCCTTTGTCGAGGACAACACCAACAACGGTCCGCTTGCCGAATGCGCGGAGTCGATGGGGCAGGTCTGGGGCGCGCTCCGTCTGATCAATGTCCAGGGCGCCTCCGAACTGGCCGAGTTGCTGTTTGCGCTGTTGCGGCAGATCAGCGAGCTGCAGGAAAACACCCCGGAGCGCTATTTTTCGGCGCTGGGCAACGGCATGATGGTGATGAACCGTTACCTCGAATATGTGCAGATCAAGGCGGTCAGCCTGCCGCAACTCCTGCTCCCCGCGATCAACGAGTGCCGCCGCGTCCTCTCCGTGCCCGAGCTGGGCGAGGGCTTTTTCCTGGATGTGCCTTTCCTGCCGGAACCCCCCGCCCTGACTCCGCTGGACCTGCCGCCCACCCGCGAGTCGGCGCTGGCCCACCGTATCCGCCACATGTACCAGATCGGCCTGCTCAACCTGTTGCGCGACCAGGCGGAGCCGCTGCATTTTCGCCTGATGTCGCGGGCCATGGAGCGCGCCGCCCAATTCTGCGCCGGACGTCCGCAGTCCCTGCTGTGGTGGGTCGGCGAAGCCGTGCTGGAGGCCTTGTCCAACGGCGTCGAGCTGACGACCGGCCGCAAGCGCCTGCTGGCCCAGATGGAGCAGCAGCTGAGGTTGTTGTCGCTGCCCGGCGGCGCATCGCAGCCGGTGGACATGACGGTGCTTGCCAATGCCCTGGCGATTGTCGGCCTTGGCGATACCGGCGGCAAGGTGGCGGAAGTCCAGTCTTCGTTTGATCTGCAGACGACGTGCATTTCGCAGAGCCAGTTGCAGGCGCAACATGACTCGATGTTCGGTCCCGGCGGCTCGGTGATCAAGACGGTTGCCGCCGTGCTCAAGGATGAAATTGCCCATATCAAGGATGTGCTTGACATCATTGCCCGCGGCGCGCAGCAGGAAGAGGAAAGCTACCAGACCGTGGCCGGCGAGATCACCAAGGCGTCCCAGACGCTGATCATGCTCTCGCTCAATGATGTGGCCGGCGCCATGCGGCGTCAGGCTGACATTGTCCGCGGATGGCATGAGTTCCCCGGCGAGGAGGATCTCAACACCCTGGTGGATGTCCTGTTGCAGGCCGACAATTCGGTTGCCGCGCTGGACAAGGAAATGACACCCGGCGGCCAGACCGTGGTCAACAATGCCCGTATTTCCATCCACCAATTGGATGAGGCCCGCGCGATGCTGGTGGCGGAAAGCCGCGCCGGCATGGCGCTGGTCAAGCGCGCCATACTGTCCTACATCGAGTCCCAGGGCGATACCCTGCACCTCGCCAACGTACCGGCGACGCTGCAATCGACCAGTGGCGGTTTGTCCTTCCTGATGGCGGATCGCGGCGCCGGCATCCTGCGCTCTTGCGCGGCCTTTGTCGACCGCCTGGTGGGTTCCAAGGCGATGGCGCCGATGAACATCATCGAGACATTTGCCGATGCCATTGCCTGCGTGGACTATTACCTGGAAAGTCTCGAAGTCAACAAGCCGGTCAGCGACAATGTCTTTGATATCGGCGAGGAGAGTGTGGCGGAACTGGGCTTTCCCGTTCTGAACCGACAGGCTGCCTGATGCATCCCGCGCCCGGGGAGTCGGAAATGGATTTCTGGCTCCTGTTCCACGAAAACAAGCTGATCATTCATTCTGACACAGGCCTGTTGCTACCCAACGGCTTGCTGCCTTTTTCGCTTGCCGAATCGCCTTCGCATCTGGTTGAAGACCGTCCCGGACGCCGTGTGCGCACGGCTCGGCTGGTCAATCCGGAAGGCTTGCCCGAAGGCTACGAATTGCATGGCCTCCGCCAATTGTTGCTGTCGGCGGCGCCCGAAGAATTCCGCCTGGCTTCGACCGCGCTGCAGATTCTGGAGTGGGATCGCAACCATCGTTACTGCAGCCATTGCGGCGCGGGCACCTTGCCCCATCCCCGCGGAGAACGGGCAAAGGTCTGTCCGGACTGCGGCTACGCGCAGTATCCCCGTATCCAGCCGTGCATCATTGTGGCCATTACCCGTGATGATCATATTTTGCTGGCGCGGGCGCAGCGATATTCCTTGCCGATGTACAGTCTGCTGGCCGGTTTTGTTGAAGTCGGGGAGACGCTGGAAGAGGCCGTGCACCGCGAGGTTGCGGAAGAGTCCGGTTTGTCCGTCGACCGGTTGCGCTATTTCGGCAGTCAGTCCTGGCCTTTTCCCAGCAACCTGATGCTGGCGTTCCGGGCTGAGTGGTCGGCAGGCGATATCGTGCTGCAGGAAGAGGAGTTGCAGGATGCCGCGTTCTTTCATTATCGCCAATTGCCAATGATTCCTCCCGCCGGAAGTATCGCCCATCAGGTCATCATGGCGGCGGTGGAAGAGTTGGCCGCGCGCTACGGCTGAGCCGTTCTCCGTCCAGTCATCGCGTTACCCACGGAGCCTTTATGGTTGATCTGTTACTGCAATATGGATTGTTTCTCGCCAAGGCGATTACCGTCGTCATCGCGGCGCTTTTCATCATCATTACCATTGCGAATGTCAGTGAGCGCCGTCGCAATTCGGAGGATGACGGCGATATCGAGATCATGCGGCTCAATGACCGCTATGAGCATTTTGCCGACGTGCTGCGCATGGCGGTGCTCGACAAGGCGGGAATGAAGGCCTGGCTAAAATCCCGCAAGGAGTCTGACAAGCCGTCCAAGGAGGTAAAGGATCAGGTGGAGGGGGATCAGCGTCGGCGGCGTGTCTATGTCATTCACTTTCACGGCGACATGCGGGCTTCCGCGACGGACAATCTCCGGCATGAAATTACCGCCATCCTGACGCTGGCCGAACCGCGCGATGAGGTGGTGATCAATCTGGAAAGCCCGGGCGGCGTGGTGCATGGTTATGGCCTGGCAGCCTCGCAGCTGGCCCGGCTTCGTGAGCATGACATCCCTTTGACGGTTTGCGTGGACAAGGTGGCCGCCAGTGGCGGCTACATGATGGCCTGCCTGGCCAATACCATCATCGCCGCGCCCTTTGCTATCGTGGGTTCCATCGGCGTTGTCGCCCAGATTCCCAATTTCCATCGTTTACTCGACAAGTGGGATATCGATTTTGAGGTGCTGACAGCCGGCGAATACAAGCGGACGCTCACTGTTTTTGGGGAAAATACCGATGCCGGCCGCGAAAAATTCATCCAGGAACTGGAAGACACGCATCTGCTATTCAAGGACTTTGTCCAGGACTACCGCCCGGCGCTGGATATCGGTCGGGTCGCGACTGGCGAGCATTGGTATGGACGGCGGGCGGTTGATCTCGGTCTCGTGGACAAGCTGATGACCAGTGATGAATACCTGTTGGCGGCCAGTAAAGATGCCGATCTTTTTGCAGTTCGGTTTGTGCACAAGCAGCCGTTGCTGCAGCGGGTGGGACTTGTCGCCGCCGCCAGTCTGGACCGGGTGTTGTTGGGGTGGTGGGAGCGGCTTGTCCAGCGCCCGCGTTATTGAACCGATTTGGCCTGAGCAGGACTCATGACCGGATTTGCCGAATATGACCGCTATGATGCCTTGGGACTGGCCGACCTGATCCGTCGTCGCCAGGTGACGCCGCTTGAACTTCTGGAAGAAGCGATTGCTCGCCGCAACCGTCTCAATCCCTTCATCAACGCCATTGTGCTGGAGATGGACCGAGAGGCCCGCCAGACGCTGCAAAACGGTATTCCCGACGGCCCCTTTGCCGGCGTGCCTTTCCTGATCAAGGACTTGCTGGCGGCGTATGCCGGAGTCCCCATGACCAGCGGCAGCCGCGCCTACCGGGACTCTGTTCCGGATTTTGACAGTGAAATGGTCAAACGCTACAAGGCTGCCGGCACGGTGATTTTCGGCAAGACCAATACTCCGGAGTTCGGCCTGATGGGAGTGACGGAACCCGTATTGTTCGGAGCGACCCGAAATCCGTGGAATCTGGAACGAACACCCGGCGGTTCCAGCGGCGGAGCGGCGGCGGCCGTGGCGGCCGGTATTGTTCCGATGGCCAGCGGCGGTGACGGCGGCGGCAGCTTGCGCATTCCTGCATCCTGTTGCGGTTTGGTGGGTTTCAAGCCGACACGGGGGCGTAATCCGCATGGCCCCGCAGTCACGGAGCCCTGGTTCGGTCAGGTGCAGGAAGGCGTGGTTTCGCGTTCGGTGCGTGACTCGGCGGCGATGCTGGATGCCACGCACGGCCCGGATTCCGGCGCGCTTTATGCCGCTCCGGCTTATCACGGGCGGTTCCTGGATGAAGTGTCCACGCCTCCGGGACGCCTGCGCATAGCCTGGTCCTCCCAGCCGTTGTTGCGGGACGGTCAATTGGACCCGGTGTGCAGGGAAGGACTGGAACGCACGGTGCGCTTGCTGGAAAGCCTGGGGCATGAGTTGGTCGAGGCCACGCCCGAACTGGATCGTCAGGCGCTGGCGGAGGGATATTTGCTGCGTATCGCCGCTGCGACGGCGGGTGAAGTGCCTGAAGCCGAGAGGACGCTGGGACGCAAATTACGGTTGGATGAACTGGAGACCGAAACCTGGTCACTGGTGCGTCTGGGGCAGTCGTTCTCGGCGGGTGACCTCGACAATGCCAACCGGATTATCTACAGCCAGACTCGTCGCTTTGACCAGTTCATGCAAGGCTATGATGTCTTCCTGACGCCCACGCTGGCGGCGCCTCCCCCCGGCTTTGGCGAGTTCCGGCTTAAAGGCGCTGAACGATGGCTGGCGCCCTTGGCCAAGCGATTTGCCGCCGGGCCGCTGGTCCATCTGTTGCCCATCTTGTCCCGTCTGGCGGAGCAGAACTTCCAGTGGGTCGCCTCGACGCCGGTCATGAACATGAGCGGACATCCTTCAGTTTCCCTGCCATTGCACTGGACCGCCGACCATCTGCCGGTCGGCATGATGTTTACCGGCCGATTTGGCGATGACGCCACTCTTTTTCGCCTGGCCGGGCAACTGGAGACGGCAAGTCCCTGGTTTGATCGTGTATCGCCGTTGATCGCGCGTGCGCGTGGCCTGAAATGACAGGATTTATGGCGCGATAGTCCATTACCGAAGCGGCGGCATTTGGCGATACTGGGCCATCACCGCTGACATTGTGTCGAGGAAAGCCCATGAATACCACAACCACAAAAACCGTTACTCCGGCCGGGACCCCCGGTATTCCGGTTCGACGCATGGATTTCCACTTCGATGAGGACATCCCTCTCTACTGGTTTGACAATAATCCGTTCCTGACCATGCTGCTGACCGGACTGTCCTGTGTTTTCCCTGAGGGAGAGCGCATGTTCATGCGCTCGGTCCGCCATTATCAGGACCGCATCAGCGATCCGGAGTTGCAGAAGGCGGTGCGAGCCTTTATCGGGCAGGAAGCGCATCATGGCAAGGAGCATGAGGCTTTTAATGCCTTCATGGCCGGCAAGGGGTTGCCGATCGCCAAGCTGATGGAGTTCGTGCGCATTGGCATTGCCCGCGAAGAAAGTTTCCTGTCCAAGGAGCGGATGTTGGCGAAGACCTGTGCGCTGGAGCACTTTACGGCCATGTTCGCGGAACAGATCCTGGAGCACCCCGAGTTTCTGGACGCCATGGACGAGCGCTTGCGTCCGCTGTGGTTGTGGCATGCGGTGGAGGAGAGCGAGCACAAGGCGGTCGCCTTTGATGTGTACCAGCGCCAGATCGGCAGTTATTGGGTCCGCACCAGTGAAATGGCGATGACAACGGTGCTGTTCAGTTTCTTTACCGGCCTGCATACGGTGCAGTTGTTGCACCATCAGGGGGAGTTGGGAAATTGGCGTTCGATCCGCAAGGGCATGCGCCGCCTGGCGGGACCGCAAGGCTTCTTCCGCGGCTTGCTGCCCCGGTATCTCGCCTATTATCGTCCCGATTTCCACCCTGATCAGGTCGATAGCCGCGCCCTGCGCGACAAGGGGTTGCGTATGCTGCAAGCCTATTTGGGGGACAAGCGCTTGCAGGCGGCCTGACTCCGGGCATTATCGAAAAAGATACGAAGAATCCATCCCAATTACGAGGTCGGGTTCTGTACCGGGCAAGGGGTTGTCTGTCACAATGCGTTACATTTGACGCATGTCGGCAGGGAACCCCATGGCACCCGGTATCTTCACACAAGCCCGCTCCGCCCGATTTCTTTCGTTCATTCTGGTTGGCTCCGCCTTTCTGATTGCAGTGCGCATGGGGTTGCTGGTACCGCTGTATACCGGGTTGCTGGCCTTTGCGCTGGTGTTGCGTTTTTCGGGCTCCATCGTCGATGAGAAAATCCGCTCCGCCCGTTCCAAATGGGTGGCGACCGCGCTGGTGGCGACACTGGTGGTGATCGTATTGATGATCACCGGCGCCTTGATGCATCTGCTGTTCAAGGCGACGACCGATGTTCACGATCTCCTGTTGAAAATGAGTGAAATCCTGACATCAGCCAAAAGCTGGCTGCCGGAGCGCATGGGTCAGGCCATTCCCCAGCAAAGTGAACTGCTTTTCAAGATATCCGATTGGCTCAAGTCGCATGCCGCCGAACTCGGGACGCTGGGCCTGGGTGCGCTCAAGGGGATCGGTTATGCGGTCTTTGGCGTGCTGCTGGGGGCGATGGTGGCTGTATCGGATGCTACCCGGACGGCGCCATTAGGCCCGGTCAGTCGTCTGCTGCTGCTGCAGGTGGGTTGCCTCCGGGATTGTTTCTGGCGCGTGGCTTCCGCCCAGATTCGTATTTCTGCCCTGAATACCTTGCTGACAGCCATCTATTTGTTGGCGGTCCTGCCTCTGTTCGGTGTGCAGTTGCCGTTAACCAAGACATTGATTGCGGTCACTTTTCTGGCCGGGTTGTTACCGGTGATCGGAAATCTGATTTCCAACACCGCCATCACCGTGATCAGCCTTAGCGTCTCGTTTGAAGTCGCGCTGGCCGCTCTTGCCTTCCTGATCATCATTCATAAGCTGGAGTATTTTGTGAATGCCCGCATAGTCGGCACCAGCATCAATGCCCGCGCCTGGGAAATCCTGCTGTGGATGCTGTTAATGGAGCGGCTGTTCGGCATGGCGGGCGTAGTGGCGGCGCCCGTCTTTTACGCTTGGTTCAAGGAAGAATGGCACTTGTGGGACCGGGTGGTGGCGCAGCCATCCCGACTGGGTGCCGGTTGAAATCCGGGGCCGGCGGCAAGCCGTCGGCCGAAGTGTCATTCGCTCCGCGTTTCGGGCATAATATGACCCGACTCACTTGCGCTT
>CAZPZK010000059.1:0-11839 GCA_964591095.1 uncultured Moraxellaceae bacterium
GTCTTTGAGAGTCTCTCCGACTCCCAGCGACCGCCTGGTCGACTGGTTGTCCCCTTACCCAACGAGAAAGAGTCATGTTCCAGAACGAAACCCCCGAGGCGCGCGATCGCCGACTCGGGAAGATGACAGGTGCGCAGAAGCGCGGTGTCGCTCTGTTTGTGGCGATCTGGCTCGGTTCGGTTGCCGCAATCGTGGCCGTGCCGACCGCCGCCGTGATCGGTCTGCTGTTCGTGCTGAACGCTCAGTGACTTCCGCACCACGATGCTCGGAACCCCGTAGCATCGTAACGCCGGGCCGGTTTCCCTTCTGGTTTTTCCATTAGGGTTACCGATCCGGCGTTCGCATCTTCTTAGCCTTTCAACTTCTTTGCGATGCCCGCAACGTGGGCACCTTGGAACCGCGCCTGCGCCAGTTCCTTCTCGCTCGGCTTTCGAGAACCATCAGCGCCAGCAATCGTCGCCGCACCCCATGGGGATCCGCCTTTCACCTCAGAGATGTCCGTAAGCTCGGGGCACGCGTAGGGCAGACCGACAAAAACCATCCCATGATGGATCAGCGTCGAGAGGAAGCTGATGATGGTACTTTCGTTGCCCCCACCAGTTCCGGTGCTGGTGAAAACGCTTCCCACCTTACCTACAAGCGCGCCTTTGACCCAGAGCCCGCCGGTCTGATCGAGGAACGTTCTCATCTGGCCGGTCATATTGCCGAAGCGGGTAGGGGAGCCGAAGATGATCGCGTCGTAATCGCCCAACTCCTTCGGACTCGCTACGGGAGCGGCCTGATCGAGCTTAGCGCCATACTGCTTCGCCGCCTCATCGGACATCGTCTCTGGAACCCGCTTGATTACCACTTCAACGCCGTCCACCGACCGTGCTCCCTCGGCAACCGATTGAGCGAGCGTTTCCACGTGACCGTACATCGAGTAATAAAGAACTAGAATCTTCGTCATGACACTCTCCACATTAGTTAAGATCAAACAACATTACTTCAGCATCCGCGAGTGCGGTCACGGTAAGTCCGCTTGTCGCCGTGATCGCTGCGCCATCTGAGGTGCCTAGCTTAGTTCCGTTCACCTCCACGGACCCCCGCAAGACCTGCAGCCAACCACTTCTTCCCGCAGCGAATAGATGCTCGACGCTTTTTCCCTCGGTAACGGTTGCAAGCAAAATGCGCGCGTCCTGATGGATCAGCAGTGAGCCCTCAGCTGCGTCTCGCGATGCGACGAGCCTAAACCGATTCAGCCGCTCCTCTTCCGCGAACCGTTTCTGCTCATAGCTGGGAGTGATTCCCGTCCGTTCGGGATGCAGCCAGATCTGAAGCAGGCGGGTCTCGGCCAGGGGCTGGCGGTTGTGCTCGCTGTGGGTAATGCCGCTGCCCGCGCTCATCAACTGGAATTGTCCGGCGGCGATCCGGGTTTCGTTGCCCATGCTGTCCCTGTGCGTCAGCACGCCGCTCAGTACATAGGTCAGGATTTCCATGTTGTCATGCGGATGCCGGCCAAAACCGCTCAGGGCGCGGATGCGGTCGTCGTTGATCACGCGCAGCACTGAAACGCCCAGGTAGCGGGGGTCGTACCACGCCCCGAATGAAAAGCTGTGACGCGCCTCCAGCCAGCCGAAGTTGGCGTATCCGCGGTTTGCATCAGGATGGACGGTGATCATCGAAGCCTCCGGCGCATCGGGAATGGCGATGCGCTGATGAGGCCACTTTAGGCGCTGGCCGCGTTCTGGAATAGCACAGCGATCGGAGATAGGCTGTTCACATTGAGGAAACGCCGGCGGGGCGACCCTTCACGCCTTCGGTATCTCCAGGTGGTCGAGGGCGAAGCGCAGGGCGGCTTCCAGGCGGTGGGCAGAGAGGATGACGGCCTGGCTCCAGTCATCCGCCGCCTCGCCGTCGGCGCCATCGGTGATGAACTTCAGGCAGAGGAAGGGGGCGTTGAACGCCGCGCAGACCTTGGCCAGGGCGTATGCCTCCATGTCGATCACTTCCAGATGAAAGACCGGATGCGCCTCGGTGACAAAACTGTCGCCGGTGAATACGGTGGCGGCGGGCAGGCCGGGTACGGAAAGTCCGTTGCGCAGGCGCTTGCCGTCTTCAAACGGGGTTTGTCCCAAGGGCACGCCCATGGCGGTGCAGTCCATGTCGCGCTGGACAAACTCCGTCACGTTGACAACCTCGCCGGCGCTGAAGCAATGCGACCCCGCCGAGCCGACATTGACCACCAGCGGCATTGCGGAGCATGAGGCTAGATAACGGCTCAGCGCCAGCGTGGCGTTGACCTTGCCGACGCCGGTGTAGAGCACCCGATGCGCCAGTTGATCAAGGCGGCGCTGGTGGTTTTCCTGTTCCAGCGCCAGGACCAGCAAGACAGGCCGCTGCATTCAGTCACCGTAACGGAAGAGTGAGCGGATGCGCAGACCCTGCCAGGAAAAATCATTCAGTCCTTCCAGATCGATCAGGGTGGTCAGGCCAACGATGCGGTGGCCGCATAGCTCGCACAACTCGCAGGTGGCGCGCAGGGTGCCGCCGGTTGCCAGGACGTCATCGGCGATCAGCACGCGTTGCGGCGGGAAATGACTGGACATTTGCAGGGTATCCGTGCCGTATTCCAGCGCATAGGGCACCGAATGGCGAGGGGGCGGCAATTTGCCGGGCTTGCGCACCACCAGCAGGCCCTTGCCCAGCGCATAGGAAAGCCCGGCGGCGAGGATAAAACCCCGCGACTCCACGCCGACAATGGCGTCAACCTCTTGCCACTCCTCCGGCAGGAACAGGCCGGCAATCTCGTCGATGGTGTCGCGGAAACGGTCATGCAGCAGCGGGGTGATGTCGCGGAAAAGTATGCCCGGCTGGGGAAAGTCGGGGACGCAGCGGATATGTTTTTCAAGTTCGGCAAGGGACATGGGCTTGCATCCTGTGGGTAGGCCCGAAATAGTAACTGTTATGGCGCCGGGATGGACAGGCCCCTGCCAAATCGGGGAGAAATAGGGTACTGTGGTGCCATTTTCATCCGTACCGAACAACAACCGCTGAGGGAGAACGCCGCCATGAGCCAGCCTCATTTCCGTACCTGCAACCTTTGTGAGGCCATGTGCGGCGTCGCCATCACCACCGAGATGGATCTGGACGGCGAGACCGAGATCGTATCCGTCATCAAGGGTGACGCCGACGATCCCTTTAGCCGCGGCCATGTCTGCGCCAAGGCTATCGGCCTCAAAAGCCTGCATGAAGATCCCGACCGCTTGCGCTACCCCCTGAAGCGGGTGGGCGCGGACTGGCAGGAAATCTCCTGGGAGCAGGCGTTTGATGAAGTGGAGCAGGGCATCCGTCGTGTCCAGGCCGAGCATGGCCGCCATGCTGTCGGGTTTTACGCCGGCAATCCGACCGTGCACAACCTGGGTGCCATGATATTTGCCGCGCCCTTGATGGCCTCGCTGCACTCCCGCAACAAGTTCAGCGCCACGAGCGTCGACCAGTTGCCGCACATGCTGGCGGCATTGCAGATGTTCGGGCATCAATTGCTGCTGCCGGTCCCGGATATCGACAACACCGACTTCATGCTGATGCTGGGCGCCAATCCCGCTGCCTCCAACGGCAGCCTGATGAGCGCGGGCGATGTCATGGGGCGGCTGAAGCAGATACCCAACCGCGGCGGCCGTGTCGTGGTGCTGGACCCGCGCCGGACCGAGACAGCGCAATGCTTCGAACACCAGTTCATCAAGCCTGCCGGTGACGTCTATTTCCTTGCGGCATTCCTGCATGTGCTTTTTGAAGACAATCTGGTCTCGCTGGGCAGCCTCAAGGGCCGGGTCACCGGACTGGAGGTCCTGAAGGCGGCAGTTGCCCACTTTGCTCCCGAGGAGGTCGAAGCGGCCACCGGGATCGGCGCGGACTGGATCCGTCAAACGGCGCGTGATTTCGCAGCGGCGGAACGGGCGGTGTGTTATGGCCGGATGGGTGTCTGCACCCAGCCCTGGGGAGGTGTCAGCGCCTGGCTGATCAATGCCATCAATGTCGTCACCGGCAATACCGATGCCCCTGGCGGCGCCATGTTCACCCATCCGGCGGTGGATGTCGTCGGCCTCACTTCGTCCTCGCCGGCCTTGCGCGGCAGCTTCAACCGTTACCGCTCACGGGTTCGCGGCTTGCCGGAATTCAACGGAGAGTTACCCGTGGCGGTGCTGGCGGAAGAAATCCTGACGCCCGGCCAGGGCCAGATACGCGCCCTGATCACCCATGCCGGCAATCCGGTACTGTCCACCCCCAACGGCCGCCAGATGGATGATGCGTTGGCCGGCCTGGACTTCATGGTCGCCATTGACTTCTACCTCAATGAGACCACCCGGCACGCCCACATCATCCTGCCGCCCACCGGATTTCTGGAGCATGGTCATTATGACCTGATCTTCAACACCATCGCCGTCCGTAATGTCGCCAAATATGCCCCGGCCCTGATGAAACCGGCGGAAAACACGCGCCATGACTGGCAGATCCTGCTGGAGTTGGCGGCGCGTCTCAGCAGTCGCACGCCCATGGAAAAAGCCGTCTGGAAACTGGTCCGTCAGGCGATTGATCGCCTGGAAGGTCCGGAAGGCGTGCTTGACCTGCTGCTGCGCTCTGGCCCTTACGGTCATCGCGCCTTTGGGCTCGGCAGCGCCTTGAACGCCGGCGCCAATGCACTGCTGCCATTGCTGGACAAGCTTCCCCCGGCACGCAGGCTGGCCCGTCACATCCGCCAGCTGCAACTGGCGACCCCGGCCAGCGGCAAGGCGATCGGACTGAGTCTGGCCATGCTGAAGGAGCAGGCGCATGGCCTGGATCTGGGTGCCTTGACGCCTGGCCTGCCGCAACGGATCTGCACCCCGGACGGCAAGGTGCTGGTGGCGCCCCATATCTATCTGCCGGAACTGGAGCGCGCCCGCCAGGAAATGCCGCGAGGCGGCAAGCCCAGGAAAGGCGAGATGGTGTTGATCGGCCGCCGCCATATCCGCAGCAACAACTCCTGGCTGCATAACAGCCTGCCGCTGGTCAAGGGCAAGAACCGCTGCACGGTGATGATCCATCCCGACGATGCCGCCGCCCTGAAAGTCCAGGAGGGCGAGGAGTTGCGGGTGGTGTCACGGGTCGGGGATATCCTGATCCCGGTGGAGTTGTGCGCCGATATCATGCCGGGAGTGATCAGCATTCCCCACGGCTTTGGTCATCATCGCGACGGCACCCAGCTCAGCATCGCCGAGGGGCGGGCCGGGGTCAGCATGAATGACATTACGGATGAGCAATGGCTGGACAGCCTGACCGGCACGGCGGCGCTCAATGGCATCCCGGTCAAGGTCAGCCCGTCAACACCGCCGGTCAAGGTCAAGCGTGTCCGCAAGATCAAGGCGGAGCAAGCCTGACAGGTCGCCAAAACCAAGGGGCGCATCACGATGCGCCCCTTGGCGGTTTTTACGACGTCAGCAAAGAAAGCCTAGACCAGAACTCTCTTCTTCTTGCGCAAGCGGATATTCAATCCTTCCACCGCCAGCGAGAAGGCCATGGCGAAGTAGATATAGCCCTTCGGCACATGGAAGCCCATGCCATCCGCCACCAACACGGTCCCGACCACGACCAGGAAGGACAGCGCCAGCATCTTCACCGAGGGATGAGCCTCGACAAAGTCGCCGATGCCCTTGGCGGCAAACATCATCACGCCGACAGCGCAGACAATCGCCAGCACCATCACCGGGATATGTTGCGACAGTCCGACCGCGGTAATGACCGAATCCAGCGAAAAAACGATGTCGATGACAGCAATCTGCAGGATGACCGCCATGAAGGCCGCTTGCTTGCTGTCGCCGGGCTTCACGACTTCATCTTCTTCCGCTTCTGCTTCCACTTCCTCATAGATTTCCGTCGAGGCTTTCCATAGCAGGAACAGGCCGCCGCCGATCAGGATCAGGTCGCGTCCGGAAATGCCGTGTCCGGCCAGTGTCATCAGAGGCTCGGTGAGCCGCATGACCCAGGCCAGGGAAAGCAGCAACAGGATGCGGGTTCCCATTGCCAGCGCCAGACCAAAGAGCCGGGTCTTCTGGCGCTGTTCAGGCGGCACCTTGTTGACCAGGATGGTCAGGAAGATGATGTTGTCAACGCCAAGCACGATTTCGAGCAGGGTAAGCGTCGCCAGCGACACCCACGCCTGCGGATCGTTCATCCAGGCTAACCATTCCATATCATGAAACCTTCAATAACAAAGCGAAGCCGATCAGGCGAAATGGCAGACGTAATCGAGGTTCTCAAGCGTCTCGATGGTGAAGCTGGAGTTGCCGGGCACATCAAAGCTCTGACCGGCGCCGTATTCATTCCAGGTCTCGCTGCCCGCCAGACGGACGCGGCAACGACCGCCGATCACTTCCATGACTTCCGGCGCACCGGTATTGAACACCAGCGTCGAGGGCAGGATGACGCCCACGGTCTTGCGAGAACCATCGGCCAGCAGCACCGTGTGGCTGACGCACTTGCCGTCAAAGTAGACGTTGGATTTCTTGATCACGCTGACATTGTCAAACTGGCTCATGGCCTTGCTCCTGGGGAAATGGCGCGCATTCTACCTGACATCATTCCGTCAGCAAAATGACAGTGGTCTGAAGTTTTTCCGTTAAGCGCCTGTCATGCGCGAGCGTCATGCTCCGGGTCATGACAAATCCCGTGAACACGCTCCTGATGGACACTCTGGCGGTCGGCTACCGGCAACTGAGGCCGCAATTGGCAACCGGTGACCTGTTGCTTTTTGCCGGGAAGGGCTGGTCATCCCGGCTGGTGCAGGCATTGACCTTCAGCCGCTGGTCGCACGTGGGCCTGGTCGTGCGATTGCCGGAATTCGGGAACGTCCCTCTGCTGTGGGAGTCCGTCCGCAGCGGCGGGCTTTCGGATATCCACCTCGGCGCGCCCCGTGACGGCGTGCAGTTGGTTTCCCTGGATGAAAAAATCCGCTCTTACGGTGGAGAAATCGCCATCCGCAGGCTGACTCATGACCCCGGCCCCCGCGAGCGGCAGGACAGTATCCGCCGCCTGCTGGGTTGTTGGCACGCCCGGCCTTATCGCAATATCCTCTGGAAGCATGTCATGGCCGGATGGTATGGCCCGGACGCCGTCGATATTGCCCGTGCAGGCGGTTTCTGCAGCGAAATTGTCGCCGAGATCTACCGGCACTGGGGCATCCTGCCGCCGGACCGTCCGGCATACGGCTATGTACCGCGCGACTTTGCTGACGATGCGGTTTTTGCCGGGAGTCCGGTGCTGAGCCCCCTCCTTAATCTGGCGCGTAACCCGTGAAACCGGTCAAATGACGTGGCATACTCCGCCGCATCGCGGTCGCCCCCGCTCCGTTTCAGCAAGGTTGACACATGACGCCGCTCACACCCCAACAGCAATTATACCTGGACCGCCGCCGCCGGCAGATCCGCTGGTGGTTCCGGCTGGGCTGGATTCCGGCATTGGTCGTGCTTGGCCTGTATGCCTGGTTGTGGAATACGCATCCGCTGTATGTTGATCCGGCGCTGCTGCTGCAAAAACTGCGCACCGGCGGCGTCGCCGATATCGAGGTCGCCCGGCTGGCGGCGTTGGGCAATCTGGCCTTCGCCGGCTGCGCCCTCCTGCTGGTCAGCCTGGTCCTGCTGACCTATGCCGCCATGTGGACGGAAGCCACCACCATCCGCCAGTTGACAGGCGAAAGCGCTCCCCCGACCCCGGGGATCCAGCTGAACGTCCCGTCCGATACCCAGGAGACGCCTTCCCGTGACCAGCCGTAATCTTGAAGACCTGTTGCAACGCAACCGGACCTGGGCTGCCGGCATCAAGGCCCATGAGCCCGAATTTTTCACCCGCCTGTCCACGCAGCAAGCCCCGCGATACCTCTGGATCGGTTGTGCCGACAGCCGGGTGCCGTGTACCCAGCTGGTCGACCTGCTTCCCGGCGACATGTTCGTGCACCGTAATGTCGCCAATCTGGTAATCCACACCGACTTCAATTGCCTGTCCGTCATCCAGTACGCCATCGAAGTGCTTAAGGTCGAACATATCATTGTCTGCGGCCACTATGGCTGCGGCGGCATCCAGGCGGCTTTCAGCAACCTGCAACTGGGCCTGATCGACAACTGGCTCCGTCATATTCAGGACATCATCTTCAAATACGATCATTACCTGTCCGGTTATGGCGATGATGAAAAGGCCCGCTTGCAGGCGCTGTGCGAGCTGAATGTCCTGGAGCAGGTCTTCAATATTTGTGAAAACTCGCTGGTGCGCAAGGCGTGGGCCGAAGGGCGGAGCCTGGCGGTGCATGGCTGGATTTACGGGGTGGAGGACGGACTGCTGCGCGATCTGGAGGTCACATTGGGCGCCGTTCAGGAACTCCACGACGCCAGACGGCGGCTGGCGGAAAAAACCGGACTTTGCGCCCTTGATTGTCGTGGGGTTTCGCCTTAATCTTCGCGCTTTTACGGCAGTTCCTTTTTGGCGTTTCCGGCTAACCGGAGACAACTTCACTCCTCGGCCAGGTCGGGTATTTTGCGTATGCGCCTTTCAAACTACTGCTCCGATGCAGAATGGAAGAAAATCAAGGATTTTGCAGATGGTAAGGAGACGCCGTTTCTGGTGGTGGATCTCGAAATCATCAATCAGAAATACGAGGAACTGACGACCTGCTTCCCGATGGCCAAGGTGCATTACGCGCTCAAGGCCAATCCCGGTCAGCCGGTTATCGAACTGCTGCGGGACAAGGGGTCCAGCTTTGATATCGCGTCCATTTATGAGTTGAACAAGGTGCTGGACGCCGGTGTTGAGCCTGATCGCATTTCCTACGGCAATACCATCAAGAAGGCGGCCCACGTCAAGTACGCCTATGACAAGGGCGTTCGCCTCTTCGCGACCGACTCCAAAGCCGACCTGCAGAACATCGCGGAACAGGCGCCGGGATCCAAGGTCTTCGTGCGGATCCTGGTGGAAGGTGGAGAAACCGCCGAGTGGCCGTTGTCGCGCAAATTCGGCTGCCATCCGGATATGGCGATCGATCTGCTGGTGCAGGCCAAGCTCAACGGCCTGGTGCCCTACGGCATCTCGTTCCATGTCGGCTCGCAGCAAAAGGACATCGCCGTCTGGGACGCCGCGCTGTCCAAGGTCAAGTACATGTTTGACTGGATGAAGTTCGAGGAAGACGTCGAGCTGAAGATGATCAACATGGGCGGCGGCTTTCCCGCCAACTACATTTCCGAAGTCAACCCGATCCAGGTCTATGCCGAGGAAATCCTGCGATACCTGCATGATGACTATGGCGATGACCTGCCGGAAATCATTCTCGAACCCGGCCGTTCGTTGGTCGGGGAGTCCGGCGTGCTGGTTTCGGAAGTGGTGCTCATTTCCCGCAAGTCGCGCACGGACCTCAAGCGCTGGGTGTACACCGATGTCGGCCTGTTCCAGGGACTGATCGAGACCATGGGGGAATCCATCAAGTATCCGATCTACACCGAGAAGATGGAGCAGAATCCCCAGGAAGGCAGTGTCGTGCTCGCCGGTCCGACCTGCGACTCCACCGACATCATGTATGAGCATGTCAGCTATGGCTTGCCGTTGAACCTGGCCGTGGGCGACCGCCTCTACTGGATGACCACCGGCGCCTACACCAACTCCTATAGTTCGGTGGAGTTCAACGGCTTCCCGCCGCTCAAGGCTTACTACATCAAGTAATCCTGCGGGCCGCAGCAAACAAGGGCGCAGCCATGCGGCGCCCTTGTTATGCGTTCAAATCTCGCCTTCCGCTTCCGCCATCTGCCTGCGCAAAGCCTTCTCGTCACTGTCGAAGAGTTAGGCCAGCTCCTTCATCGCCTCCAGCGTGCTGGTAATCAGGCTTTCTTCATCGTGATAAAAGGCTTGCTGCCGTTTCAGCAGTTTTTCATCATAGTCACGGAAAAGGCGGACGCTCCGCTCCGCCCGCGCCGGATCATAGCCCAACTCCACCAGCGTCTGCCTCGCCAGATCCAGGGAGGAGAGAAAGGTTTCCCGAAAGATCACATTGACGCCCAGATCCATGAGCATATAGGCATGGCGACGGTCGCGGGCGCGCGCCAGGATCGGTAGCGTGGGATAGTAGTGACGCACCTGATTGGCTGTCCGGATGGAATCGTTGACATCATCAATCGCCAGGATGAAAACCTTGGCCTTGTCGAGGTTGGCGGCGCGCAGCAGGTCGAGATTGCTGGGATTGCCGTAATATACATTGTTGCCGAAGCGCCGCACGAAATCGACCTGCCGCGCATCGGCTTCCAGCGCGGTGAATCCGATCTTGTGTGTGCGCAGCACCCGCGCCACGATCTGGCCGAAGCGCCCGAAACCGGCGATGACGACCGGACTGTCGTGATCGTCAATCTTGTCGAACTCACGCTTCTCCTGCTGTGTCCACAGCGGTTCAATCCACCGCGCCAGCACATGGAACACCAGGGGCGTCATCGCCATCGACAACGTAACGACCAGAATCAAGCGGTCACTCAGCCAGCCGGGCAGCAGCTTGTAACCCGCCGCCGTGCTGAACAGGACAAAGGCGAACTCCCCGCCTTGGGAAAGCACCATCCCCAGCCGGATACTGGTTTGCCAGGAGTTGCCCAGTGCCTTGCCGATACCGGCCAAGACGACAAATTTGAGGAGCATCAGCCCCAGCGCACCGCCAATGATCAGCAGCGGCTTGCTGATCAGCAGGTGGATATCGGCGCTCATGCCCACTGCCATGAAGAACAGGCCCAGCAGCAAACCCTTGAACGGCTGGATGCTGGCTTCCAGTTCGTGCCGGTAGGGCGAGTCCGCCAACAAGACGCCCGTGACAAATGCCCCCAACGCCATCGACAGTCCCAGATAGTCCATCAACAGGGTGATGCCGAGGATGATGAACAGCGCGGACGCCGTCAGGAGTTCATGCGCGCCGCTGGCGGCAATCAGCCGGAATACCGGTCGCACCACGAAGCGGCTGGCCACGATCAGCAGGCCGAATACCGCAAACACCTTGCCGAAATAGGCCAGGTTGTAATCCTGAGTGCTGTTCCCCGCCAGCAAGGGCAGCACCGCCAGCAACGGAATGACCGCCATATCCTGAAACAGCAGGATGGCAAAGGATTTGCGGCCATGCTTGGCCGTCAGTTGCTTCTTTTCGGCCAGGAGTTGCAGGACAAAGGAAGTGGATGACATGGCCAGGCCAAATCCGGCAATGCCCGCAACCGCCGGCTTCAAGTCACACATCAATCCGATCGCGGTAAACATCAAGCCTGTCAACATGACCTGCAGGCCGCCCAGCACAAAGATGGACCGCTTCAGCGCCCATAGCCGCGACGGCTCCAGCTCCAGCCCGATGAGAAACAGCAGCATCACCACGCCGTATTCCGCAAAGTGCATGACATTGCCCGCGTTTCCCGCCACGTTCAGCAGATTGGGGCCGAGCACGAGCCCGGTCAGCAAGTAGCCCAGGACGGTGGCGAGTCCAAGCCGATGGGCGAGCGGGACAATAAGCAAGGCCGCGCCAAGGAACAGCGCTGTCTGGGTCAGTAGCGTCATGCTGTAAATATCCAAAGGTCATATCGATAGGCGAAACCGGCAGTTGCAAGACCGCCGCAAAGTCGCCAAAGTAGGGTTTTTCCACTGTCTACGATAACAGGAAGCAGGATAATGGCAAAAGTATATGACGATAATGCACTGTCGATTGGCAATACGCCGCTGGTCCGCCTGAACCGGATCGTCAATGGTCACCCCAAGGTTTATGCCAAGATCGAGGGACGCAACCCCGCCTATTCCGTGAAGTGCCGCATCGGCGCCAACCTGGTCT
>CAZPZK010000060.1:0-10537 GCA_964591095.1 uncultured Moraxellaceae bacterium
CAGTTCACCCCACTCCTCCGGCTGTGATCACTCCGGAGCCGCTGCCGGCTTTTAGAGCTCGACCGCATCATCCACATAGTAGTCACAGTCATCCGCCAGAATCCGTTCTTCATTAAGCAGTTCTTCACGCCATTCCACCAATTCCATCATCATTCTCCTCGGGTTTGCATTAGAGCCAGTTAATCCTCAAGCAATGAATGTGCCATGACAGGCGCAAGTCAATTTCATGAAAGGGGATTTTCAAGCTTCCGTCATCAGGCGACGATTGACTAGGAGCGCCGTGGTGGATTAGCGTGGAAAGATTGTTAATCGACAAAAGGTTCTGCATGAAAACCGTTTACGTGAAACAGGATCAAAGCCTGCAAGACATTCTGGACAGTCTGGCCAAGACCTCTTCTCCCTCCGCGCGTGCGGCACTTTATGCGGTCCTGCCAGGATCCACCGTGTTTGTCGGCACCCCGATGGTTCCGGAGGAATGGCTGAAAGCCGCCGGTTCCCCCCTGGGGGAGCATAAGCTGCCGCTGATGGCGGCGGTGGCGGATAACGGTGAAAAAGCATTGGTGGCGTTCTGTGATGAAGCCTCGGTCAAGCAGGCATCACCGGAGATGTTCGCGATTTGCCTGGGCGCAAGGGACGTGATCCGCATGGCGTTGCAACAGGGCTTTGACGCGATGATGGTGCGACACGGCGAGAATTGGGCGGGCATTCCGCGCGAGGATTTGCAGCGACTGTCCAACCCGGCCTGACCGGGGCCGGAACCCGGGCATCTCCGCGATGGGGAGACCCGGGTTCCGGCGACACGAGTTAGCGCCCGAAGACCAGACGGACATTGAGTCCTTTTTCGGTCTGCTCGAAGTGAGCTTCGCGCGACATGACGCCTTGGCGCTCCAGCAATGCCAACCAGGAGGCGACACGGGCAAAATCCGCCCCTTCGAGCCATACCCGCACGCGGTTGCCGTCCGGCTCAAAACGCTGCATGGTGATGCCCTGCCCGGCCGCGGCGCTGCTGACCATGTCGAGGACGGACAAACTGCTGTCGCCCAAGGCGCCACCGGACAATTGCGGGCCGATATTGCGCAGCCAAGCCAGGGTGGCGCGCTCCTGCCGCGCCTGCTGTTCGGCCTTGTCCGCTGCCTGATGCACTTTCAGGAACAGCAGGAAGACCAGCGCGCCCACGACAACAACGGACATCAGCAGCAGGGCCATGCGATCGCGGGGAGGGAGCTTTTCGTAGCGGAGCTGGAGGTCGGCAAACATATCAACTGCTCTCACTAATGCGCAGACGGCCGCGAATTCCACCACCCTGGCTGTTGGCGCTGAGCGTTTCGCTCAACACGCCCTGCCCGTTCAGTTGCTGTCTCAATTGATCCAGTTCACTCAGGCTCATGGCATCCACCTCCAGCAACAAGCCATTCTCATCATAGTCAATCCGGCGGGTCTGCCAACTGCCCTGATCCAGCACTTGCCCGACCCGGGTCATCAAGGGCATGAAACCTCCCTCGCGACTTTGCTGTTCCGTCAGGTGGGCTTCGACCTGACGCTTCAGATTGACAATCCGCTGTTCTTCCGGAAACCAGCCGCGGTACATCTGCACGGACTCTTCCTTGCTGCGCGCCCCCTGTTTCTTGAAATGCATCAGGCGCAATCCGTCATACGCCAATTGCACCGCCAGGGCAACGGCCAGGAAGATGGCGGCATAACGCCAGTGCCCGGACAAGGAGGTGGCGGTCTTGACGGCATGTTCGCCCTGCAACAGGTTGAGCGGATGACGGTTGCCCAGCGCCGCGAACTCACCGGTCCATGACTGCTCCGGCAGATACTCCAGCGAGACAGCGTCTCCCAGTGTGCCCAACCAGGCTGTTATGTCTTCGGGCAGGTCTCCGTGAATGCGGATCGAGGCTGGAGGATTTTCTTGCCAGGCGCTTTGCAGTAGCGGCAGGGTATTGACCGCCTCCAGACGCACCCCGGATGTCGCGGAGGTCCGCAACCAGCAATCCAGCGCATCGACAACCAGCGTCCAGCCCCGTGGATTGGCGGGCAACAGGAAGATGTCGGGTATAGCCGCCACCAATTGGCAGCCAGACGCCTTGAACGGCTCCAGCAGCGACTGCAATTGCTGCGCATCAATGGCGGCAACATCCACGTGCGTATCGCTGATGGGCGTGAAGACGCCATGCAGCTTTTCCGCCGGGGTAAGGCTCTGGTCATCCAGCAACAGCAGCACTTCCTCTTCACCGATCTGTCGCAGTTGTTGCCGGGACACCGCGAGACGGGTAATCAGGCAGGCGGTGGTCGGCACGAGCAGCACGACTTGCCGGCCGGCGGCGCCACTGGCCATGACGGCTTCGAGATCATGCTCGTCCAGCGCCACGACACCGGCATCCTGTTGCAACCAGCCTTGCCAGCGTCCGCCGAGGGAGGCGATTCTTATAAAGAGGGTTTCCATCACGGATTATCTTTCTTGTCGGATGTTAGGGTGGTTTCGCCGGCCTTCCATTGCTGGCTCCAATCTCGGTCAAGCGTGCGCATTCCGCTTTCGGTCCGCTGCAGCCGGGCTGAGAGGACGCGCCGCTTGCCATCAATCTCGGCCTCGGCGCGCACTTCAAAAAAATCGGACTTGATGTCCAGCAACTTGGACAAGGACTGGCGCTCTTCGGATGTCAGGGCACTGAAAGCCGGTAATTGCAGGAAACGGTCCACGGAACCATAACCTTCATTGCCGCGATTCTTCACCATCTCCTTGGCCATGTTGAAGCTGATACTATCACTTAATGAAGCAATCAGCATCGGGCCGGCGGTGTTGACGTTGAGCGCCGCCGCCGTCGGCAGCGTGCTGACATGCGGAGCCAGCTTCGCCGCGATTTCACCCGTGTATCCCCGCAGCAACGCCAGCTCGGACACGCTGACCATCGGACGGTTGGCGTTGCGGTAAGCCGGTTTCAAGCGCAAGTACCAGTCCTCTTCCGCGCCTTCGCTATCATAGGGCATGCTGTCCGGGTCAAGCCAGTCGATGACTGGCGAGGCCAGGCCGGACGACAGTCCGAGTTGCACCAGCAGGCGCTGGTAAACATGCAGCGCGGCCAGATTGACCTGGTTGTCCTGCCACAGCGAGTTCAGGTTGAACCGGCCTTGCAAGTCAAACAGACGAGCCTGCACCGAACCGCCTTCCACCGGGAACGGAGGCACCCTTCTCGCCCAGTCTTCCCCCAGTGTGTCCTGGGCCTCGCCATTCTGCTGGTCCTTGTCGCGGTCTTCCTGCAGCACCGTTCGCGCCAGGGTTTCGGCCCCCAAGGTATACAGGTAGGCCTGGTCCTGGGTGAAGACGCTGGCCGAGCGCTGCAACAACGATTGCTGGGCCTTGAGCATGGTCACGGCGAGGATACTGGCCATGGCGACCACCAGCAAAACGGTTAGCAAGGCCACGCCGCGCTGACGTTCAGGGCTGCTCACTCTTGGCCTCCTCCATGCCGTCAGTCAGGCGGAAAACGCGCCGTATCTCACCCCAGGGCTTGACGGACATCACCATTTCCACGCCGGTCGGCATCATGCCCAGCCCGCTGCCATCATTGGTCTGGACATTGCGCTGCACCGGCCATTCAGGCTCCAGTTGGCCGTTGGAGGACATGACCCGCACCTGTAATCCCTCCACCTTTTCCAAAAGCAGGCTGCGGGAAGGCTCCATGCCGCGCTCCCGGTCCAGTTGAGTCCAGGACAAGCGCCAAAGCTCGCCCTTGGTGTTCAACTCATAGCGCACGCGCTGCATTTCACTGCGGGTCGCCTGCAGCGGATTGGGCCAACCCTGACGGGAGAACTCCAACTGGTTATTGTTCAGCAGCACAGCGGCCACCGAATCGCCAAAGTCATTGCGCACCGGCCGGGCCACGGCCTGCGACAAGTCCCGGTTCAACACGACAAACACCTTTTGCAGCCGCATGAGGGCGTTATCATGCGTGCGCGCGGCGTCGCGGGTGGCAATGGTGGTGGCCAACAGACGATAACTGCCGATACCAAGCATGGCAAAAATGGCGATCGCCACCAATAATTCCAGCAAGGTGAAACCGGGTTGGCGATGCGGCGTCATCGCTGCCCGCCTCCCGGCGTCTTGGGACGCTCCAGAAATCCCGAAAGACTGGTCAGTACCGGCATCTCGCGATTGATTTCATCGGAAGCCTCGCTCACCGTGACTTCAATCCGGCGCATGCCGGCCGCCGTCGTCGGCAAGGTTTTGACGGTGACGGCCCATTGCCTGCCGGCCATCGGCATGCGGGTCTTTTCCTCTCCCGGCTCATTCCAGGCCTGCCGCAATTGCAATTCGGTGATCAGGTTGAGCGCCACCCAGTGGGCAAAGGTCTTGTCTTCTATCTGCCGACTCAGGGTCAGCTGGGACTCGCTGACCCTCATCAGGGCCACGGCAGCGACGGCAAAAACCGCCAGCGCCACCAGTACCTCCAGCAAGGTGAAGCCGCCGGCATTCATGCCGGTCGCTTGCGAACGACGGATCATGGCTTTGCCTCCGCATCCGGATTGCGCTTGAGGTTGCCTATATCGTCCAGCACCAGGACTTCCGGCTCCACCTTCTCGGCGGCGACCCGGACTTCGGCAGCCGTGGCCTCACCGCTGGAAAGCAACAATACAGCGGGACGCAGGGCATCCTTGTCCCCCTTGCCAGACAAGGGACCCTTGCCGGCAGGGGTCGACTTGATCTCTGCCGGAACAATTTCCAGGCTGATTTCCTCCGGCAAGCGATAATCCCGGAAAGCGGGGTTGTCGCTGGGGAGCCATTGCTGACTGGCGTCATCGTAAACCAGAAAGACGTAGCCTTCGTCCGTTTTCGCCAGGCCGAACTGCTCGTTGTCACTGACAGCGGTATCCTGGGCAAGACTGATGGCTTCCTCCAGGCGGTCTGCCTCGCCGATCACCACGCGCGTGGGATCGGAAGGACTGGCCGCCAACAGCACCAAGCCACTGACCACACCGATCAACAGGACCACCAGCAGCACCTCGATCAGGGTAAAGCCCGAAGCCTGGCGCCTGGCACGGAGAAGATTCAAGACCTGTGGGACTCAGTCGTTATAGATGTCGGCATTTTCCCCCTCGCCGCCTTCCTGCCCGTCCGGACCAAAGGAATACACCTCGTATTTCTTGCCATTGCGGCCCGGCGCCACATACTGGAACGGGTTATCCCAGGCATCGCTGGGCAGCCCTTTCAGATAACCTCCATCCGGGAACACGCGCGCGGAGGCCGGCTTGTTGACCAACGCATCCAGTCCTTCCTGGGTGGTCGGGTACTTGTGATTATCCAGCCGGTACATTTCCAGGGCATTGCTAATGCTGGCGAGACTGGATTTGGTCGTCGTGATCCGGGCCTGTTCGTCCTTGCCGATCACGTTAGGGACGATGACGGCAGCCAGGATGCCCAGAATCACCACCACCACCATGACTTCAATCAAGGTAAAACCGCGTTGTATCGACATATTCAACCTCAGTAAATTGCAATGCGGTCCACCGGATCAGTGGACCAGGTTATTCATGCTGACGATGGGAAGCATGATCGCGAGGACAATCATCAGCACGACCCCGGCCATGACCAGCAGCATCATCGGCTCAAACAGGCCGACCAGGGTAGTGATGAGCGATGACAACTCCCGCTCCTGCATGTTCGCCGCCCGACCCAGCATTTCATCCAGGTCGCCACCGGACTCGCCGCTACGTAACATCTGCACCATCATCGGTGGGAAATAGCCGCTCTTTTCAATGGCATGGCCCAGACTGCCCCCTTCCGTCACTTTCAACGCCGCCTCCTTGATGGCGTCGCGAATCCACCAATTGCTGCTGACCGAGGCGGAGATATGCAACCCCTCCACCAGCGGAACGCCGCTCTTGGTGAGAATGCTGAGCGTGCTGGCAAAACGGGCGGCATTGGCGCCCCTGACCATGCGACCCACCAACGGCAGGCGTAACAGCAGGCTGTCGAGGGCATAACGTCCGCGATCCGTGCTGACAAAACGTTTGCCCATCCATCCGCCCAGAATCATCAACACCAACAGATACGGCCCCGCGCTCTTGACGCCGTTACTGAGGGCAATGAGTCCGCGAGTCAGCGCGGGCAGCTCATGGTGGGAGTTCTTGAAGACCTTGACGATGTCCGGGACGACGTACGTGAGCAGGCCGACCACGATCAGGATGGCCAGGGTGGTGAGGATGATCGGATAGATCATCGCTCCCTGAATCTGCTTCTGGGTGGTGTAACGGTTTTCGGTGTAGTCGGCCAGTTGCTGCAACACCAGATCCAGATGACCCGACTTTTCCCCCGCCGCCACGGTAGCGCGATACAACTCCGGAAACGCCCGCGGGAATCCCGCCATGCTCTGCGCCAGTGGATAACCTTCTAGCACCTTGCCCCTGACCGCCAGCAACAGGCTCTGCGTGGCCGGCTTTTCGGTCTGGCGGGCGACAGCGCGCAGGGTCTCCTCCAGCGGAATGCCAGCCTGGATCAAGGTCGCCATCTGGCGCGTCACCAGCGCCAGTTCAAAGGCGCCCATGCCGCGACGGGACTGCATCAGGCCGGTCTTTTCCTCACGGGTCTGCTCACTGGCGGCGGGTTCGACGGTAACGGGCAACAAGCCCCGGTCACGTAATTGCTGACGCACCTGGCGGGCGCTGTCGGCATCCAGCACCCCTTTCTGCTTGCGCCCGTCGGTGTCGACGGCGATAAAGTCAAAAGCTGGCATCGGCGCTTATCCTTCCCGCGTGGCGCGCAGGACTTCCTCCAGCGTCGTCACCCCCATGATGGCCTTGCGCAATCCGTCAGCCCGGATACTGGGGCCCATGGTGCGGGCGTGAGCCTCCAGTTCGTGCTCGCCGGCATGACTGTGGATCAAGCGGCGCATGGTGTCATCGACGACCATCAATTCGTAGATGCCGACACGGCCGCGATAGCCGCTGAAATTGCATTTGTCACAACCCACCGCCCGGTAGATGGTGGGCGGATGCTCGGGATTCATGCCCATCAGGGCGCACTCCTCGGCATCGGCGGTCACCGGCTGGCGGCACTGGGTGCAGAGGACCCGCACCAGACGTTGCGCCAGGGCGCCGAGTAGCGAAGAGGACAGCAGGAAAGGCTCGATTCCCATGTCATTGAGCCGCGTCACCGCGCCCACGGCGGAATTGGTATGCAGCGTGGACAGCACCAGATGGCCGGTGAGCGAGGCCTGCACCGCAATCTCGGCGGTTTCCATGTCCCGAATTTCACCCACCATGACCACGTCGGGATCCTGACGCAGCATGGCGCGCAAGCCGCGGGCAAAGGTCATGTCCACCTTGGTGTTGACCTGGGTTTGACCAATGCCTTCCAGCTGGTATTCGATCGGATCCTCAACCGTCAGGATGTTCCGCGATTGGTCATTGAGTTCGGTGAGCGCGGCATACAGGGTGGTGGTCTTGCCGGAGCCGGTGGGACCGGTCACCAGGATGATGCCATGCGGCTTGTAGATCAGTTCGCGCAAGCGCTTGTGATCATGGCCGAGCAGGCCCAGATGCCCGATATCCAGACGCCCGGCCTGCTTGTCCAGCAACCGCATCACCACGCGCTCGCCGTGGCTGGCGGGCATGGTGGACACGCGGACATCCACTTCACGGCCGGCAAGGCGCAGGGAAATGCGGCCATCCTGGGGAATGCGCTTTTCGGCGATATCCATGCGCGCCATCACCTTGATACGGGACACCAGCAAGGGGGCCAGTTCCCGGCGGGGCTGCACGATTTCGCGCAGCACGCCATCGACCCGCATGCGCACCGACAGGCGCTTTTCAAAGGATTCAACGTGAATGTCCGAGGCATTGAGGCGGATGGCCTCGCTAAGCATGGCGTTGATCAGGCGGATGATCGGGGCATCATCTTCCTGTTCCATCAGGTCTTCGGTTTCGGGCACCGATTCGGCCAGGCTTTCCAGGTCGGGGTGATCTTCCAGACCCGCCGCCGCTTGCTGGGATTCCCCCCCGTCGCCCTGATAGGCTCCGGCCAGACGGGTATTGAAATCCGCCGCGCTCAAAACTTCATGGTTGCAAACCATGCCCAGCGCCCGGCGCACCTCCATCAGGCTGGACGGACGCGCATCCTCCCGGACCAACAGGATGGGAGCCTGATCCGGGGGGAAGGACACCAGAACTCCGTGGCGCTTGGCAAAACTGTAGGGAAGCTGACCCTGACGGGACATGGCGTTTTTCTCGTAATTGTGACGGCATGTAGTTTAGGGCAAGCATACTGGATGAGGTCCACCCCCTCAATCTGGAGTTGGTGGCTTTTTGTTGAGTAAAACCGCTCACGGCCTTGTATTTTCAAGCCGCTTGCGTAGCCTTATGCCCTGGATGGGATCAAGGGTGGCACAGTGGAACAGGCGGGCTGGTGGGGAGACTTCCGATTCGAGGCGGGTGCAAGCCGGCTATGGCGGCTGGCCGGCTTGGACCTGCGCGTGACCCGGACGGTGCGGGAATGGCAGATCGAAGCGCTGCGCAGCCCGTTGCAACAGGAAGATGAGCAACCGTGGGAGTTGCTCGATCGGGCAGGAGACCATCTGGCGGACGCCGCGTTGAGCCGGCATCTGTTCAACCAGACCGGCGACAGGCTGCGGGTTGTCCCCGCCCTCGCCGACCGTCCGGTGGTGATCAAGCCGCTCAACCCCCTGTTTATTCCCGCCGGCCAGTCCGCCACGCTGTTTGTCAGCACGCCGCTATGGGTGCGCATGAGCGTGGATCCCGTCGCAGCCCCGTTGTTGGACATGCCGGTGATCAGGCCCAGCGATACCTGGTTCGGCTCGACCCCGGTTCACGGGCAGGTGTGTTACGCCACCAAGGTGTTCGGCCGGACCGAGCTGTCCCAGTTGCCACTGCGCCCTTTCCGGGCGGTGACGCCAGTGACTTTCAGCAATCAGAGCGATGGCCCGATGCCGCTGGAGCGGCTGAGCATGCCGATGCCGCTGCTTGACCTCTATGCCGCAACTGACAACCGCTTGTGGACCCCCGGACTCAACGTCGAACGGCATGCAGGAGCCCGCTATCCGCGCGTGCGCATTGATAGCCGTATTCACCCGGAAGCCGGCGTCGTCCGGCTACTCGGGCGGGCCCGCGCCCAGGATGAGGACACCCTCAGTCGCATGTTTGAGCACCTGCTGGACTGAACCCGGCATAGGAAACGCACATGGCAATCCAGGAAAGTTTCATCGACCGTTTGATCAACCTGCCTGTCAGCGATCGCACCGAAGGCTTCATCATCGGCGCCTTGCTCCTGATGACGGGTTATCTGCTGGCCTGGCTCGCCACCAGCGCCTTTGTCCGCGCCATGCGCTATCGCCTCACGGCGCACCAGTTGCTGGTCTGGCGGCGCGGCATCTTTTATTTTCTGTTGCTGCTCTTCGCCATTTCCGCGCTGCACGAAATGGGTTTCAAGCTCAGCGTGCTCCTCGGCGCCGCCGGGATATTCACCGTTGCCATCGGCTTTGCCTCGCAAACGTCCGCCTCCAATCTGATCAGCGGCCTGTTCCTGATCGGTGAAGGCGCCTTTGCCATCGGTGACACCATCCAGGTGGGCGCCACCCAGGGTGAGGTTATGTCGATTGACCTTTTGTCAGTCAAGCTGCGCACCTCGGACAATGTCTATGTGCGCATTCCCAATGAACAGTTGATCAAATCGGAAGTCCGCAATCTGACGCGCTTCGCCATCCGCCGCATTTCGCTGGCGATCGGCATCGCCTATCAGGAAGATATTGCGCGGGTACGCACGGTGTTGCTCGAATTGGCCGACCGTCATCCGCTGGTGCTGGACGAGCCGGCGTCGCAGGTGACCGTTCAGGCCTTCAGTCCGTCGGCCATCGATTTGCTGTTCACGGTATGGACACGCCGGGAAACCCATGCCGAGGTCAAGGACTCCCTGCAGGAGTCGATCAAGCGCGCGTTTGACGCGCATGGCATCGTCATCCCCTTCCCGCAGATCAGCATCAATACCGGCGACCTGCAGGCGATCCCGGTCGTTTTGCGGGATGACAGCCACCAAAAGTCCGCATAAACTCCGGATTTGGCTGCAATCAAGTCTTAAATAGTTGAAGACTTTGGGCTAGACTTGGAAGCCCGGCTTGAATAACTAGAAATTTCTGCCTCCCGGCAGTCCAATTTTGTCGAGGATGACCATGTCGCAGCAAGATCCCGCTCTTGCCCAGCTTGAAAACCAGCTCGCCAGCCTGTCGCGCCGCCGTTTCCTCAAATCCGGCCTGCTACTGGGGACCACGGCCGCCTCCGCCGTAACCTTCCCCGCCCGCGCCCTGGCGGATGATGCCCTGCCGGTCGGGATCCGTCATCTCAGCCTGCTGGAATACCGCGTCTTTGACCGGTTGCGCACCATTTTCCTGCCAACGCAGCGTTTCGAGAAGCTTCCCAGCACCACGGCAGTCCCGGTGATGGAAAATCTTGACCGCATGGTGGGCCGCCTGAATTCCGATACCCGTTTCCTGCTGTCCTTGGGCGCCAGGACCCTTGAATACTCGACACT
>CAZPZK010000060.1:10547-11778 GCA_964591095.1 uncultured Moraxellaceae bacterium
AAGTTCAGCCGGTTTTCCGGCCTCAATGACGAAAAGGCGCTGAACCAGATTCGCGCCTGGCAGGCCGGCATTTCCTTCCAGGGCGGCCTCGTCGTGTCCATGAAAACGCTGCTGGGTATCGCCTACTGGCGCGATCCGCGCACCTGGGAGGCGCTCGATTACGACGGCCCCGTGTCAGCCAAATGGGGAATCCGTCGTCTGGGCAACCTGCCCCTGCCGCTGGAATCCGACATTGACCTGAATATCTAATGGCTCCCGATCAAGAAGGAACCGGAATAACATGATCTACAGAGAGATGCCCAAAGAGGGTTTGCCCGTCACACAGGCGCGTGACCTGCGCACCAGTGAAGACATTTTCCTGGATGTCGATGTCGTGGTGGTGGGTTCGGGCACCGGCGGCGCCGTCATTGCCCACGAACTGGCGGCAGCCGGCAAGAGTGTGGTCATCCTTGAGGCCGGACGCTATATCCCCAGCAGCCAGTTCACCGAGGACATGGCCTGGGCGCTGGAAAACCTCTACAAGGACGTGGGTACCCAGACCAATACCATTGGCGACATGGTGGTGCTGGAAGGCCATTGTGTTGGCGGCTCCTCCGTCATCAGCGCCGCCATCGCGGCGCGCGTGCCCGAATTCGTCCTCAAATCCTGGGCCAAGGATCATGACCTGCCCGGTTTCCTGCCCGATACCTTTAACAAGTATTACGAAAAGGTGGAAAAGCGGCTGCATGTCCACCTGAACGAACCCCACGAAATCAACGATACGGCCAACACCATCATTCGCGGTTGCGAATCGCTGGGCTGGTCGTGGCGTCCGCAGTCCCGCAACGTCAAACAATGCGCGCTGACCGGCCACTGCCTCGCCGGCTGCCCTTCCGACCGCAAGACGTCCATGCAGGTCAGCTACCTGCCGTGGGCGATTGCCGCCGGCGCCCGGCTGTATGCGGACACCTACGTCGAAGAGATCATCATCAAGAACGGCCGCGCCGTCGGCGTGCGCGGGCGGATCCTGGACCCCGACAACCAGGATGTCATCTGCAACATCTCGGTCAAGGCCCAGCTGGTGATTTCTTCCGCCGGCGCCATCCAGACGCCCCTGCTGCTGCAGCGCAGCGGCCTGCCCAACCAGAATAACCAGTTGGGGCGGAACCTGGCGCTGCACCCGGTGGTGGTGGTGCTGGGGAAATTCCCGGTGCCAGTCTACGGGTTCCGCGGAGCGTTCTCCGGCATGCAC
>CAZPZK010000061.1:0-4168 GCA_964591095.1 uncultured Moraxellaceae bacterium
TCCATATCTCCAACCTTCAGAGGCAAGATGCTCAGTCTTTTTGTGGACACGTTCTACGTATTCATAGTTGGGGTCTGTTGGCATGACTTCTTAGCATCCATAGACAATTACCATATCCAAGCGTGCGGATGTGTGCCAGCTTGTCCATTTGCTGTCTCCACGCTTTATGCTTAGCTGCGTAAAGCTTAACAGCTTTGACCTCTTTATCAGTCATGGCTTGGCCTCCGGTTTCGGAGCTGCTTTGTATGCGCCCATTCCTGTTAGACTACAGAGATCGTCATCCACCCTTCTCGCCTGTGACTGCATTGGTTTTCGTAGTGCGTCTGGCATCTGATTAAGAGTCTGCCAATTCTTCCAGTGCTGGCATGTGGTGCATCTTTCGTGGGTGTATCCGAGGCAATACGTCTTCATGGCTTGGCCTCCAGTTGCGCTCGCATCGCCGCTTTCCGTGCCCGCTTGGCCTCCTGTGCTGCTGCGAGCAGCTTGTTGCAACGTGCATCGTCGTGTGGGCACGCTTTCGGTGCGCCAAACGGAAACGCGATGCAGCAGTCCGGGCAGTGCCAGCTCGGGGATTTGCCACGCATCATATCGACAGCAGCGTTCCACCCGTCCACGTAGTCAATCGGGATTTCCCACCGGCTGTCGTAGCACAGCTTTTCAGGGGTGTTCTGTGCGCGGGGAGTTTTGTAGAGGGGCTTGATCTTTCTAGCCCCGTAGAGATCAGATTTATTGCGTGTGATTCTCCATTCGAAGTAGTTGTCGCTGTAGCCTCCGCTTGAATATTCTGCTTCGTATAGCCAAGCAACCGGCTCCTGCTTTTCCATCGCCTTGATCTTGGCGCGCAGAGCTTCGATCTCCGCCTTGCACGCCTCTACACAATCGGCCTCGTGGCACACTGCGGCGCGCAGTTCATCACGCCCGTTCGCTACAGCGTTTAGTGTTGACCCGAGCGACTCAATAATCCTTTCCTTCAGGGCAATGTCTTTCTCCATCTCCTCAATACGGGCGCGCATGGCGTCGCGCTCCGCCCTCAGATCATCAACCCACCCCCCAGGGGCATTGGCGCGAAGCCAGTCACTCTTCGTCTTCTCCGCCACTTCCTTCGGCATCAACTGCCACCCATCCTGTGCGCTCGGCGCAGGGACGGGGCGGGCGTAGAGCGAAAGCGACGCCTCCTTGTGTTGATGGGCCTCGTTTAGACGGTCACATGCAGTTTGATCTGCTTCAAACTCCCAATCCTGAAGCTCTTCGCCGTACCAGCTCCCTACATGCAGCACGCCAACCGGCTCCTGCCTCTCGGCCTCTTCTTTCCACGCCAGCAGCGCATCGAGTTCAGCGCGCAGCTTCCTAAGCTCCTGATCTGCGGCTATGTACTTCTGCTGGAACTCCCGCATACCTTCGTAGTCTTTTCTTCCTTCTTCTCGCAGTCTCTCATTCTCTGCAAGCAGTTGCGCATAGGTAGGTACGTTCATTTCCTTGCTCCTTCTCTTTTCATAAAACCTTTACGCCGGGAAATCTCACTGCCAAGCTCCGCCAGTTCCCACGACAGTTGAGCATGCCGCTCTTCAAGATTTCGCAGCTCACTGCCTGCCTTCCACCTGAGAAACTTCCTGCCAATCGCAAACTCATTTAACAGCTTTGAGAGGAACCGCATGACTGTTAGCCTCCTTGAGAAGTGAGTAGTCTACATACACACTGCTATTGTTGAGCACCTTGCGCACAATCAGATAGCCTTGCGTACTGTTCATCTTGTTACGTGATACGTATTGAATCTTGCCACCTTGCACCAGACCTTGCAACAGCTTGTTCAAGTCTTCTGGTTTATCCAAATCACTTTGCACCTGTTTCCACAAGGCTGGAATGTCGAGTGGAGTACGGGACTCGGAGAGTACAGAAATAATACGGGCGGCCACATCAGCGTGTTTCGCCTTACCAAACTCTCCCATGGCTTGAGGCATGCGATGCTCAGTGAAAGAAAGGAGAGTGCTGGCAAGAAGCACATCTTCAACGCCAATCTCTGTGGAGATACGGGACGCTGCAATGATAAGACAGAGCTTGAGGAGGTGCGTGAACCGGCGAGTTGAATAATGTTTGAATCGAGCATCTTCTAGCCCCTCGAATGTACGATAGATAACTTCAAGCATCCCACGGGCCTTTGATGAAATCTTAGCCTCACCGTGTACATGGGTACGCATTTCCATGAAGTGTTCAACCAGCTCTGCACGCAAGCTATCAGATGGCTTCTCCGGGAATGCAATCTTCTTGCCACTGCTCTCACCAAAGACAAGGAGAAGGCGAGACATGAAGCCTTGACCTAGAGAGTCTGGCGGGAAGGCAGCAGCAAAGCCAGCGTGTGTGTTACCTGCTAGGATTGATACCGTGGGCTGGTAGATGGAGACTGATCGGGAAGTCTTGAGTCGCTGCTTGAACACTGCGTCAGGAGAATCCCAATCCCACAGATTGCCAAGGAGAGAAAGAAACTCAAGATTAGAGCTCCCCACAAACTCGTTGAACTCATCCGCGACGACAAACACTTCACGCGGATCACCAACAGTAGCATCAGAACCAAAGAGGTTACGCATTGCAGCGTTACTATCCAGAACAGTACCGTCATCATCTTCCACCCCCTCCAAGTCAAGTAGAAACTTCTCTTTACTTGTCCGCTCTGCGGCGAACTTATCGTATCCTGATGATGCCAACACCTTCTTAGCGATCTTGATTGCTGTCGACTTGCGTGTGCCCGGATCACCGACGAGCATGATGTACATGTTAGGATGTATGTTGAACTCACCGAATGGAAGTTTGAACTGCCTTCCAAGTGCGGCCCCCATACACGTCAGCAGACTCCACCTGTGAAATACCAGTGGAGGTTCTGTATCTTTCGTGTATTCAAAGTATTTATCAAAGATGGTTGTCACTTTAGTGCGCCCCAATAGACTTCCCCACTGTTCATGTCGGGAGGAATTAGCATCGTCCTTGTCTGGCCATCAACACCAGTGACAGGAATTGGATGCTTCATTCTTTCCCGCATAATCTCAGGCACGTCGTCACCCTTGTAAGCGTAGAAGATACTATCGTGAATCTGCGCCTTCAGTCGGACACGGCCACGCAAATCACCATACACAGTCGAATGCCAGATTTTGTACAGGACACGGTTAATGATTGCAACGGACAAGTTTTGTGGGCCATGAGCAACTGCTGCATTCATTGCAGGCTTTGATGCAGTGGGATCCGCGAAGAAGTAACGGGTCCAGCCAAGCGCACTGACTAGCTTCTTGGTCATCTTAATCTCACGCTTGACTGCATCGTACCAATCTTTCTTCACTTCTGGATAGGTAAGTTCGTAGGTGCGAAGTAGATGCTGGCAAACCTGAATGAGCGTCCACTTTGCCGGGAGCTTCAACAGGATTCTGGCTTCTGCTACAGCCTTCGGTCCCATGGTTTCGAGGAGGACTGCAGGTCCCATGTTATAGTTCGATCCGTGGTTAACCCGTTTGGAAAGGTTACGCAGAGGCTTAGTCACTTCCTCATAGGGTACGCCAAAGAACTTACTGGCGTTCCAAGAGTGATAGTCTTTGTCACTCTCCACCAGCTCAATCAGCGCAGTGCAGCCTGAGAGATAGCCTACGCACCGAGCTTCAGACTGTGCATAGTCACCTTCTGCCAAAAGCCAACCATCATCTGCTTTGATCCAACTCTTAACTGCTGGGCCTTGTGGGATGTTCTGGATTTGCAAGCCTGTCCAAAATGAGGATTCACTTGAGGCCAGCCGCCCGGTGTCTGTGCCCGCCGGGTTTAGTTTGTAGTAGAGGCGATTGTTCCAGAACTTTTCCCACACGAAATACGTGGAGAGCAGCTTGGCCTGCTTACGGTATGCAAGAATTGCAGAGACAATGAGTTCATTGAACGGATGCACGGCAGCACAAGCACTCATTGCTTTGGCATCTGCACTCTCCACGTCTCCCATGCCCAGAACTTTGAGCAGTCTCTTGCATTGGTCAGGACTTCCGGGGTTGAAACTCTCACCGAACCATGCTTCCAGCTTCTTCTTCTGAACTTCCAGCTTGGCTTCTGCTTCTGCTTTTGCAGCTAGGAACTTCTGCTGATCTAGCGAGAGGCCATCCGCTTCCATGTGCAGGCAGGGGAAGACCATCGGGAATTCTTGCAG
>CAZPZK010000061.1:4178-11745 GCA_964591095.1 uncultured Moraxellaceae bacterium
CCCAATCAGGAACCTCTAGTATGAGAGAGCACCACGCATTCATCGTGGCCCAGCAATCCCTTGCGTTGTATTCAAAGAGTTCAAACTCTCCGCCGGCGCTGTCGTCTTTCCAATAACGAATGTCTCGTACTGCGAACGCGGTAATGAAATCCAAACGCTTCGGCAGTTCCGAATACCAAGAATGGAAGAGATGTTGCGTGTCGTAAAGCCAATTATGTACTGGGATGTTCCAGCGCAGGAAGTAGAGATTGTCATAGAGTCCATTCTGGAAGATTTTGCCGGTGGCCGAAAGATTGAGCTGGCGACAGAATGCGTGGGCCAGCATATCCTTGAATGGCACAACTACCGAGTTGGTGGAGCCGTTGGGAAACAGGGCACAGTAGCCTACGCAGTGGATTCTACGCTCAGGGTCACCGCGATAAGTCTCAATGTCAATAGCTAGGAGCTTGGCACTGGAGAAGCGAGCAAGTAGGGCAGCAGAGTTCTCAGGTTTCCAGACTTCCCAAGTGAATGCAGTTTGCGGAAACCAATCATCCGGGCGAGTAATCTTGCTGATGAAGCGCTTGAAGATGAAGCGGGCTTCCGGCACACGGACAAGGTGTGCAAGCGGATTGAGGATGAGAACTCGCACATCAGTTTCTGTTCCCAGCCTGTGCCCCGCAAGTGTAAAGCATGAACCTGCATAGTCATCAAGGCTGAGCTTGCGCTTGTTGCCACGCTTATCTAGAGGGTGGCGAAAATCAGGAAGGGCAGTAAGCAGCACAGTCATGGTCTCTGCACAGGAGCAGATGATCGAGTCAATCCTATTTGCTTTGACTTTTGCCGCTATGCTTGCGAGGTAGCTTTCAGGAGACAGTGATACCTTGCAGCCGTAGGGAGCAATCAGTTCATTGAAGCGCGGAAGATACGCACGATCATCGGCAGTACCAAATAGAGCAATGGTAGTCACAATCAATTCTCCTTAGAGAGCAGCAGGGATTTTCGTTTAGCTTCGTAGGGGAGGCCAAAAGAAAATGCCCCGCCCGATCAGCTTGTGGCTAGAGGGGGCGAGGCGGAGTTAGCGGTTAGCTATCAGAGCACAACCACATCCTTCAGCGAGAAGTTGAAGTGCTCAGGATCTTTGCGATCTTGCTTGCGAACCAGCGAGGCAGCGACCGTCACCTTGTTGATTGCTTGCAGAGTTTCACCGATACCGCGAGTGCCGAAGTGGGCAGCGAACGGGGCAATAGCTTCTTTGAGGAAGCCAATGCCGAAGTCATTCACGGTGCCATCCTTCTTGAAAGGCGAGAAGATCTGCGAGAACTTCATGCCGGCCGCAGCTTGCGATTCTTCTTCGGCGTTCTTGACCTCGTTGACAGCTTCGACTTCATACGAGAACTTGATGTACTCGTTCTTGCCGGGTTCCGTGGGAGTCACACGCTCAGCAGAAACCACGAGAGTGTAATGGCCAGTGGGCGGCACACCAACAGGGGGCAGATCATCAATGTCATCCATGGACGCATTGAGCAGGGAGTCAAAGTCAGTGAAAGCAGCATTGGACATGGTACAGTTTCCTTAAAAGGGTGGTAGATTAACGCAAGTTGGCGAGAGTGTCGGTCTCGCCTTCCGATATCTCCCGGAGTTGGGAGAGAATTTCTTGCTCCGCGAGCATTGCGTAGCCAGCAATGTCGTGGAAGTTATCCGGGTAATCCTTGGCACCGTTGATCTGGCGAGCAATCTTGTTAAAGATCATATCAAGTGCTTCTCGCTGAGCTTCGGGAAGATAGTACCAGTTGCCAGTAGATCGAGCTGCAGTCTTCATGCCTTGTGCAATGTGGGCATTAGCAGCAAAGCTGCCGTACTTCTTTTCCCGATCGTTGAGAGTGTCAGTGATGTTCATGATACATGCTCCAAGAGGTTTGTCAAGGGGTTGGGAACAACGATTCAATAGAAAGCTCGTCACCCTTCTTATCATCTACGCTGGCAGGCAAGCGGCTACCAGTAACGATGGTTGGAGAGAAGGTGGTCAGACTGTTTGCGCGGTGCTGCTTATTGAGCACGCTAGTATAGACCACACTGTCGAAATACTTGGCACAAGTCAGTGAGAAGTTACGAGTGCCGGCCACCGGGACAATCTTCTCACGCCCCTCAAGGCTTTCAGACTCAAGCTCATGGCTGATGACTGCAATGTTAATGTCCAGTGCTTGAATGAAACTGAGCACCTGCTCCATGAGATTGCCTTGCGAAGCATAATCAGCATACGTTCGCTTGTATTCTTCACCACCGGGCTTGGTGATTTCCTTGAGGATCACCTTGTTCATTGCAGAGTTTGCAAGCTGAGATAGACTGTCGATCACAAGAATGTCACGATCTGTGAAAGTCAGAATATCCAACTCACTCCACTTGGCAGCTGGCTGCTTCAGGCACAGAGGACAATTGATCTTGCCGTGCTCCATACAGATACGTTTCTTGCCGCCGCGCAAGACCTCACGAACTGTGTCGATTGCCACGGGATACAGTTTGTGGTCCGGCACAGGGATCACGTTAATGTTCTTGCGAAATTGCGGATCAAGGATGGCCGGGTTAAGCAGCGTCTTGATGCCACTCTCAAGATCAAGCCAGTGCAACGTGAACTTACTGGCGAGCTTACCAACGAGAGCAGTCTTTCCAGTCTTTGGCGCCCCATAAACGAGGACTTTCCCGCGCGCCGAAGGTATGAATTCATCGAGGTTCATGGTTATTTCTCCTTCTTAGGTGCGACCAGCGCCTTGATCTTCTCCACTTCTGCGCTGTCAAGCTCTCCCATGATACGCTCAGCAAAAGACTTGCGAAGGTTACGCTTGTAGGCATCTTCTGTCAGCTTCTGAAGTTCAGAGTTACGTTTGCACAGGTCAGTGAAGTAAGTTAAATCTACCTTGGCAATCACCCACTTGTACTGAATAGTTTCATTGGGCTCGATCTTTACGCCGTCATGCACTCCGACCACCTGAGCAACCTTGATGCTGCCGCTCGAAAACGTAGGAGAAGGTACGAGAGTGGGATCATCCTCAACCCCGAAGGCATCAAGCACTTCATTGTGGGCAATGGCCAGCACCCGGCGAGTGTTGGCAGCAGCGGCAATAGCAGCCAGCTCTACCTCGCCGACAGGAATGATTACGAAGCTGCCGGGCTCAATGTCAGGCAGGTTGGTCACGTACTTGTAGAGCTTGCCAGTAGCTGTGAATTGCACGTCGATGGTGTAGGCTTGCTCGTCGAGAAAGGCAACAAGATTCTTGTCCATGATTACTTCTCCAGTAGTTAGCGGATCAATGAGAGATTTCGTCGCCAGTCGGCAGGCTGAGGAATGGAACAACCGCGACAACAGGATAGATAAGCACGCCGGTTTCCAGTTCTTGCGGCTCCATCAGTACGCGCATGGATACAGCACAGCTGTGCAGGATCATCGAGCCGATGGCAGCCTCTGCAAACTTCACAGCCTCTTGCGTATTGGGCAGCTTGTCCTTGGGGCCATAGACAACGAGTGCATAGTGCCTGTGTTCTTGCCCATCTTCCCCTTCTTCAGTCATAAAGGGGACAGGACTCACACAAATGCACACATCGCTGGCACCGTGGTAGAAATCTACGCTGGGATGTTGTGCCACACTTACAAGAGTTGCAGCCATGAGTTCAAGATTGATAGTGTTAGCGGGATTCATTCAGTTTCTCCCTCTGTCGGCGGGTAATCTGGGTAAGTGTGGTGAAGTAGTCTACATGCTCAAGTGCTTGAATGTCAGCCACGCCAGTGATGGCGGGAAGGTCAGCGAACTCTTTGCCAAAGACTATAGAGAAGTTCAGATCGCAGGACTCATAGTATTCGCAGCGGCGCATGAATGAGAAGCAACTGCGGCCCCGCTTTGGAAAGAACTTCAGCTCGCTGTATTGCTCGATCTGATTGTGAATGAGGAGCTGATCTTGCAACCATTCCGCCTTCTTGAGTGCAGTCTTTGGGAAGGGGATTTGAATCCACCGTTGATCGCTGGCACTGTAGATCGTGTAAAGCACCTCGTACTCTGTGCCACCAAGCATGTCAATAACAATGCTGTATGAGAGTGCTTGATCGCTGTTACCATAGAGCGATGGGTCTACGTTCTTGAATCCAGTCGTCTTGTTCTCCTTCACGAGGAAGCGGCCAGTCTCTAGATGCTGGAGGACTTCGTCGATGTGGCCGGAGTAGAAATGGCCATCCTCAAAATCTACCACCATTACTGCTTCAATGTTAACTACCTCGTAATCGCTGAGGTTGGTTTCCTCTTGGTGAAATGTGCGATAGGTATAGAGTGCCCAGACTGCCTCGTAGAAACTCTTGCCAGTCTTTCGCTCATTCTTGAATTCCTCTTCAAGAAGATCAATATCCCAAGCAAGGAAGGCAGCCCAGATAGTTTCACGCACATCGAGAGTCTGATCGTAGACTGCTACGCCGGCACCAACCGCATGGCCGAATGCAAACGTAGGGCTGTTAATGCGCTGAACTGTGCCGGCATCAGATTGCATCTTCTTGATTGCCCACTTGCGAGGGCAGGCATGGAACATGTCAGTCGTGCTGTAGGTTGTGAGATTGCGATGGGCCACAAGGCGGGAGTAGTTATCCTTCTTTACCAGATTGACAACCTTCGTGCCGGGAATGGTTTCCCGAATGTCTGTTGCCAAAATGCTGTCCATGCGTGCTGCGCGTTCCATCATCTCGCTTGTCGGTAACATAGCTCTCTCGCTCCATCTTGCGATAATCAGCGTAGTCTTCATCCGTAGGTTCCTGCCCCGGATAGAGACCTTCCTCGTTAATGATTCTGTTGCGCAGCCTGCGATGATTGTTCATAGATCCCCCACGTCAATCTTCTTGCTCAGCTTTAACTGCTGCGGCCTGCATAACTATTACCTTGCACAGTGCAGCAAGTGGATGCTTGGAGTCCTCTTCAAATTGCTCCTCATACGGACCTGCAAACAACTCAGCACTGCAACAGCCATTTGCAGCTATGGTAATGCGCGCACCATACTTTTCCCCTAGCCGCGAAAGCAACTCTAGTGCTGTGCCTGCATCCTCCAGCGGATTCCAAGGTGTGAGTTCCATAGACTTTGCATCTTTGTAGCTGCCCCATAGAGTGGGCCAGTCCACAGTCACCGTGGGATGGTAATCAAAATCTACTGCGGCAGCCGCCTGCTCTAACAACCGTCTGGCGTTCATGCTTGCGCTCCTTAGAGATCACCAACATCAACTTTCTTGCGAGTGCCGGTGCCCTTCTTGACTGTGGCCTTGATAATCTCCGTCTTGGTATGAATTTCTGCGGCGTCGATCAAGCGTGCAATCTCATGATCTTCCAGCAGATGCACAGTCTCAGGATACGAGATGAGAATGCTGTGACTGTTACGGAGATGCTGCGGCATCATGGGATCTTTCTCAAGCAGCGCCTGCTCCAGACTGGCAAGGTGAGAGTCAAGGCGATCAAGCACGTCAGGCGGGATGGTATCAACTCGTTTCATTCTATACTCCTTGGGAAGTAGTAGCTCGTCATTCATAAGATGTACGGCTAGTTCGTGCTGTGAGGAAGGGAGACAACCAAAGCGCAGGGCAATCATGGAAAGATCCAGATCTTCTAGCCGGCCGCGCCAATAGCTGGCAACTGCAATGAGTATCTCCTGTGTGGGTTGGCGGGAGAGCACTGCGGGCGGAGAACTGTACCAGTCGATAGACTGCAAACCAAGCGCCCATGAAAAAGCCAAGGGGTGTTTTGCCCTTGGCCCTTGCCTGATGTACCAGCTAACTCCACGCGCCGTATGATACAGCTTGGTGCGTGCTATTTGTTCCCCGTTAAGGGGCGGTATCCAGAATTTCATGGTTATATATCCGTGCGGTATAGAAGCTCAAGACGTATCTTGATGCGGGTGGAAGATAGAACTGTGCGAGTGACTACTAGCTTGCTCCATCCAACCAGTCCTGCTAGTCGCCGGGCTACATTCTCTGCTGTCTTTACTCGCTTGATGCCCTGTTCCACAGTGCGAGCAGCGTCCTTGCTGACCGTAATTTCTACGTAGCCAGCTCGCTTGATTTCATTCCAGATGGCATCATAGCGGCTCACAACTCTTTACGCCCCTGTTATTTGTTGCCCGTCTTTCCGGGCTGCCATGCCATTTGTCTCACCAAAGACCAATCACGGAATTGAACCGCCTCCCTTCCTACCAAGCCTCGGCAAGCGAGCCAGAATCGAACTGGCACTTCCTGTTTGCTGCGGTTAGCAGCGTGCAATCTACAGAATAAAAACCCCGCCGCAGCGGGGTCAGTAGTCTGGAGACTACAAGTGAGCGAAGCTCACAGGAGGTCGAGGTTGGCAGCCTTCTCGGGTTCGCTGATCCACTTGTTGAAGCGGTCGCGGATGCGAACTGCGCAGGTGCCGGTGTCTTCCAGATTGCCGGAGCTGGCAAGGTAGATATCCAGCTGGTCGACCAGAACCTTGAGCACTTCCTTGTTCGCCTTCGCCTTCTGCGGCTTCTTGAACAGGTTGATGTGGTTCTTGATACGATCTTCCGTCTTGCCAGTGGCGGCAACCATGACGGCAAGATAGTCCTCGAAGAAGGCTTGCCATTCTTCATCGGAGATAGCTTGCACACCACGCGACGACGGCGGCAGATTGGCCAGATAGCTGATCGAGAGCTGATCGTAGTTCAGCATGTCAGCCGTGACTTCCTTGCTGTCATCGTCACCGAACTGCTCGATCACTTCATCGAACTGGCCGCGAGCAGCTTGGTAGATGGTGTCACCAATCTGCGTCATCAGCAGAACAGCTTCGGCACCGCCAGCTTGCAGCATGGAAATGACTTCATCCGTGCTGGGAACAGGAAGATCCACGGTCAAGCTGGGTTGCTTCTTGGTGCGACCGATCTCGTTGCCATTCTCGTCGGTGATGCGCCTGCTTTTGAAGTTGAATTTGTAGGTCTGTGCAACGGGCATGATATGCTCCTAGTAGTTGCTGTTACTGCGGTTGGAAGAAATCTGCGGCTCGCTTTGTGTTGAGCGAGTGATATGTATGCTACACCCTTCAGGCGGGGTGTCAACCCCGCCCATTCATTTGAGGTTATGCTCTCGACTCATGCTTGAATCTAAGAATTGCTACTCGATAGCCCGAGATTGCAGGACTAGCACGAAACTCTACAGTTACCAGTCCTCCTTTCTCCTTATGAGTTTCCCACTCTTGGCGCGTCGGCACACAATTATATGCCCAGCGTACAAGGTATTCATGCTTGCCATGTCGCATGGTTTCATCATCAGGGCCAATGGTGAGGAGTTCCACTTCTCCTGCTGTAAAAGTTTTAATGTGGTGACTATGGATCAGTGCGCGAGCAGACTCACTGAGTGAGCTCCAAGGAAAGCAAGCAATGCGCTGAGCAAGCTGAGTCTTGCTACGATCGGGAGTGAGGAGATTGTTATAAAGCATGATTGTTCCTAGTTATTTAGTCTGTTGCAATGAGAAGCGACGGGCAAGCAAGCGGTGCTGTGCTTGAGCTTTGATAAAGAGCGCCATGCTGGCAAAGTCTTTACGCTGAGGCTCAGGCGGAAGCT
>CAZPZK010000062.1:0-5389 GCA_964591095.1 uncultured Moraxellaceae bacterium
CACCGCGAGCAAAAGCCGCTGGCGGCGCTCTACGTCGATATCGACCACTTCAAGGCCTACAACGACCGCTATGGCCATGCCGCCGGCGATGCCTGCCTGGCCGCCGTTGCCGGCGCCATCGGCCAGGCGTTGCGGCGGCCGGGGGATCTGGCGGCGCGCTACGGCGGCGAGGAATTCGTGGTGCTGCTGCCCGATACGGACCTGAGCGGGGCGGAAGACGTCGCCCACCGCCTGCTGGCCGCCGTGACAGCGCTGGCGATGCCGCACGCGGACTCCGCCACGGCGGAGGTGGTGACGGTGAGCGTGGGCGTGGCCTCGGCGCGGCCCCAGCCGTCCTGGCGTCAGGAGGAGTTGCTGGAAATGGCGGACCGCGCCCTGTATCAGGCCAAGACCTCCGGCCGCCACCGCGTCTGCATCTCCACCGCTTCGCCCCGTCCGCCGGTGTTGCCGCGACGGGCGCGGGCGGAGACCGACTGATTCAGTCCTTGCGCGGGAGCAGACCGGCCAGGGCGGCGAAGGGCTTGTGTCTGGCGGGTTCCGGCGCTTCCGCGCCCGGTGTTATCGTGGCGTTGCCCTCCTGATGCACGTACTTGGCGTGTTCATGGTCGTGGCAATACAGGCAGAGCAGTTCCCAGTTGCTGCCGTCGGGCGGGTTGTGGTCGTGGTTGTGGTCGCGGTGGTGCACGGTCAGTTGCGAGAGATTGGCGCGGGTGAACTCGCGGGCGCAACGACCGCAGATCCAGGGATACAGCTTCAGCGCCTGTTCGCGGTAGCCTTGTTCGCGGGCGGCGCTGGCGCGGCGGGCAGCGGCGACGGTCTTGTCTTCGGGGGGCATGGCGGGACTCCGGGAGGTTCAATAATCCAGCGACTGGCGGATGACGTCAGCGCCCGCCGCGATCAGCCCTGATACAGCGCCAGTTGGTGCATCTCCCGCACTTCCGGCGCGGTATCGGCGGGCCATGTGACCACCGACAGATGGATGCCGTTTTCCAGCGTATCCGCATGCAGGGTGTTGAGGTTGTGGATGCCCAGGCAATGGTAGGCCACATCATCCTGGCCGGTGGCGGCGCGGTGTTCGGCGCGCAGTTTTTCGTTCATTGCCAGTTCCAGGTTCTTGGCGTTGATGTAGGCGTTTTCGACGGTATGCGCCCAGATCAGGTAGCTGTGGATGGTGTATTGCGGCGCTGCGCCGGTGCGGTTTTCCGCAACCACGAATTCGGCGACGTACCAGGGCCAGTGCGGGTGAGGGGTGGTCATGACGGGTCAGCTTGGGCAAGAGAGGGATGTTCCAACCTTATAAAAAACAGGGGTAATTGTCGATAGGGCCGGGCAGCGCCCGGAAGGAGCCGGTCTTGGCAACTTGACGGGTCACCGGGGCGCTGGGTTATTCGAATGCGCCTACTTCAAATGGACTGTCAAGAATCGTAGCGAGCGAAATGAACTTATCGATTTGAGTCATTGGAAGCACAATGCCGGCATAGTGCCAATCAACGCTCCGATTGGACAAAAAGCGATAACCGAGTGGTTTGAGGAGTGCATCGAAAGACGTGAGGATTTCGAAAGTCGGCGCTTGCTCGTCCAGCGAGAATTGAGTCAATCGGTGAGAGGCGCAAAGATCTTGAGCGAAGCCTGCTGCCGATTCACTGTCTCGGAGATCGACCTCGAGATAGGTGTGAACACTATTCCCTGCCTCTTGTGCCGCGAATGCTTCATGCAGTGATTGCCCTGTGAGAAGTCGTGCTTTGAAATTCCGGGCTACTTCGTCTTGGTGATCCTTCGAGAGATGCTCGTATACCAAGGAAAGGATTTCGTCGATCGCTGCAAGTTGTTCCGGCGTTCTACGGTGTTCGGCGATTGTATCCGCTGGTCCGGGAGACGGGGCATTTCTTGGTTTTGCAAGCAGTTTTCGAAGGGAGTTGAGCATGTGCTGTTGCCTGTTGGATCATTCTTGGTGCGGGTAGAAAAGGCCGGGTGCCGTTTGCGTTTTCATGCCTAGAACGGGCTCTTGTCTGACGGAGAAGGGTGCAGTCACTGCGCCCCTACCGTGAAATGGTGCTACGCAATTGCGAGGATATCGTGTCTGACCCTTTTATTCACGCGCAGATCCAGGGGTACATTTTCAGGGCCTGTTCGCGGTAGCCGCGTTCGCGGGCGGCGATGGCGCGGCGGGCGTCGGCGACGGTCTTGTCTTCGGGAGGCATGGTGGGGCTCCGGGAGGGGATGAAGGGGAGCATAGCGCAGTTGGGGGGGAGTCGAAGGGCATTGAGCGAAATCCCTGAGTTTCCACGTTTGCGTTACAGGGTCGTAGGGGCGCACTGCGTGCGCCCTCTGGGCCGAACACGGCTTTTGCCGTTAACGTTTTCATGCCCGAAGCGGGCGTCTTGTTTGGCGGGGAAGGGCGCAGGCACTGCGCCCCTACCGTGAAATTGTGCTGCGTCCCCATTTTTTTGCAAAAAGCGTAGCATATTGGCGGTCAGTTGCATTGCAGTGTTAGACCCTTGCTCCTTCGCATGCAAAGGACACGCGACCGTTTTGGTCAATAGAAATGTGACCATGCTTCTGGAGGTCTGTGACGATACGATCCCTATCAGAGTCTGAGATCCCACCCTGAAATTGGAACATTGCTCCAATTGAGTTAAGTAAGGCGGGCCTCTTCGACGGTTTTAGCTTGAGTAGGCGCTCATATACATATTGCGTGAGATTTTCGCCGGAAGGCGCTGTGGATTTTCTGGCTTCAGGGTACTGCTCTTCTTCTTCCTTTCTCCCAAGCTGGATCAGGAGTTGGGCAAGCCGAAATTTGTCTCTGTAACTCAACTGCTCTGAAAGTTTCGCGATTTCATCGTAAGTCATGGTGTTTTCAGCATTCCTCTGGATAAAGGGTAGGTCTAACTTTGATATCCCCACTAAATCCGGTGTTTTTATTTCCCCGATGCGGAGTTGTATTCAGGTAGATCAATGGCAAGCCACTGATTTACCTTGACTTTAACCTAGCAGGTAACGGAAATCCCGACAATCGCTTCCTTGAATTCTTCCCCTCCCAAGTTGTTACAACCTATTGCGTCCCCGCTAAGGCGGCGCCGCCAGCCGAGCAGGGCTGAACAGCCCTCAAAAGCAAAGCCCGCCTTCCGGCGGGCTCCATTTTACCCTCTTTTGTTCACCCTAAGCGTAGATCAGAACACCTGCCCCGAACACTTCTTGGTGACCATGTTGTAGTTGCCGCACTTCAGCTTCACCCAATCCGCCATGATGTCCTTGCTGCCCGGCAGGAAATCGGACCAGGCGTCGCCCGGCACCAGCCCCTGGGTCTTCCACACCGTCGCGATCTGGCCGTTGGCCTGGATTTCGCCGATCAGCACCGGCTTGGTGATGTGGTGGTTGGGCAACATCTCGGCCATGCCGCCGGTCAGGTTCGGTGTCTTCAGGCCGATGATCGCCGCCGCGACCTTGTCGGTCTCGGTGGACTTGGCCTTCTGCACCGCCTGTACCCACAGGTTGAAGCCGATCACGTGCGCTTCCATCGGGTCGTTGGTCACGCGCTTCGGATTCTTGGTGAAGGCCTGCCATTGCTTGATGAAAGCGGTGTTGGCGGGCGATTTCACGCTCATGAAGTAGTTCCAGGCGGCGAGGTGGCCGACCAGCGGCTTGGTGTCGATGCCGGACAGTTCTTCCTCGCCCACGGAGAAGGCGACGACCGGGATCTTCTCGGCGGTGACGCCCTGGTTACCCAGTTCCTTGTAGAAGGGTACGTTGGCGTCGCCGTTGATGGTGGAGACGACGGCAGTCTTCTTGCCCGCCGAGCCGAACTTCTTGATGTCGGCCACGATCGACTGCCAGTCGGAATGACCGAACGGCGTGTAGTTGATCATGATGTCGGCCGGTTTGACGCCCTTGGCCTTGAGGTAGGCTTCCAGGATCTTGTTGGTGGTGCGCGGGTACACATAGTCGGTGCCGGCCAGCACCCAGCGCTTGACGCCTTGCTTCATCAGGTAATCCACGGCGGGAATGGCCTGCTGGTTGGGCGCGGCGCCGGTGTAGAACACGTTCTTCGACGATTCCTCGCCTTCATACTGCACCGGGTAGAACAGCAGACCGTTCAGTTCTTCCACCACCGGCAGCACCGATTTGCGCGATACCGAGGTCCAGCAGCCGAAGATGGCGGCGACCTTGTCCTTCTGGATCAGCTCGCGGGTCTTCTCGGCAAACAGCGGCCAGTTGGAGGCGGGGTCGACCACCACCGCTTCCAGCTTCTTGCCCAGCAGGCCGCCTTTCTTGTTCTGCTCGTCGATGAGCATCAGCATGGTGTCCTTGAGCGTGGTTTCGGAAATGGCCATGGTGCCGGACAGCGAGTGCAGCACGCCGACCTTGATGGTGTCGGCGGCCTGCGCCGTCATGGCGCTCATGGCCAGCCCGGCCGCCATGACACCGGCGGACAGGTTCTTCAGCAGCGATTTCATGTTCATGATGCGTGTCTCCTTGCTTGCGGGATCTGGGGTCGGGTTACAGGGTCATCAGCTGGATGCCGAGGCCGATTTGCAGGTTGTCCGCCTTGCCGACCGGGGCGGTCTTGGAGAAGGCGGTGTCCTTGGCGAACAGGCTGAGCTTGGCGTTGAACGACTTGAGGATGTAGTTGAGGTTGAACTCGGTGGTGTCCTGGTCGTAGTCGGCGGTCAGGCCTTTTTCGTATTGGGTGGTACCGAACTTGCCCAGCACCTGCACCTTGCCGGGCCCCATCTTGCCGGGCAGCAGGTAGGAGGAGAGCAGGTAGAAGCTGTTGCCTTCGCTGAAGTTGGCGTCGTAGCCGCCCAGCTGGTCATAGACGATGTATTCGCCTTCCACCGTGAAGGCGCCGCCGTCACCCATCTTCTTTTCCATCAGGAAATCGATGTCGGTGGTCTTTTTGCTGCCCACCATGTTGGTGGCGGCGGCGACGGCCAGAATGTCCTTCTCGCCGAGATAGGTGCCGTTGAGGTAATAACCGGGTTCGGCATCCCAGAAGTCATATTGCACGCGCACGGCGCTCATCACGTCGTTGTTGGCTTTGGTGGTGGGGATGTCGAACAGCCCGGCGGAGATTTTCAGTTTCTTGTCGGCCAGATCGGTCCAGTAGGTCACGCCGTCGGCGCGGCCGAAGGCGATGAAGGGAAATCCGTCCTGCGTGCCGTCGGTGGCGAAGTTCCAGTTGTTGGAGAAATAGGCGCCGTAGCTGTTGGCCCGGTCGGTGGGGGCCAGCATGCGGCCGGCCCACAGATTGTGGCCGGGGGCGAATTCAAACTGGGCAATAGCGTCCTGGACCTGGATGTTCTGGGTGGCCGGGTCGTATTCCGTGCTCAGGCTGAAAGCGATCTTGTCGGTGATCTTGCTGTTGAGGTAGACCGACAGGCTGTTGAGT
>CAZPZK010000062.1:5399-11679 GCA_964591095.1 uncultured Moraxellaceae bacterium
TCGGCGGTGGAGGTGGGGGCGCCGTCGGTGTCGGTGTAGACAAAGCTGGTGCGCAGGCTGGCGGTGATCGTGGTGTCCGGAATCTTCACTTCCGTTGCCTGGGCCACGCTGCCCAGACCGGCCAGCACCACGGCGGCCATCAAGTTCATCTTACCCCGGTTAAGCGTAAAAGGTGCAAACATGGTGAATCTCCGTTGATGACCATGGAAACACGGGGCGGTGGTCAGCCAGTCCCCGATCGCGGCGCTAAGGGCCGTTTACGGTGTCCGCCGCCAGCGCCTCGCGGGCGCTGTGCAGCATGTGCAGCGTGATCTTCCGCACTTCGGATTTGCTTTCCCCGATGTGCGTCTTCAGCAGTCGCTGCGCCTGGTCGGTGCGTCGTTCCAGCACCGACCGCAAGATCTTGCCGTGTTCTTCATAGGTCGCTGCAATGCGCGGCCCCTTGGTGAAGTCCAGGCGGCGGATGATGCGGATGCGTTCCGTGATGTCGTGGTGCATCCGCGCCATCTCGCGGTTGCCGGTGGCTTCCACCAGCATTTCGTGAAAACGTTCGTCCAGCATCGAGACGGTGTGGCCGTCCTGGATGCGTTCTTCCGGCGTCACCAGCCAGATGCGCTTCAGGTCATCCAGGATCGGCGACTGCGTTTCCTGTTCGCAGAGCTTCTTCACCGCTGCCAGCTCCAGCACGATGCGCACATCGTAGATTTCCTCGAAAAACCGGAAATCGAAGGGCTTGACCTGCCAGCCGCTGCGGTACAGCACATCCACATAACCTTCGCGCTGCAGCCGGTAGAGCGCCTCGCGCACCGGCGTGCGGCTGGCGGCCATCCGCTCCGCCACTTCGTTCTCGCTGAACCGGTCGCCCGGCAGCAGGTGGAAGTTGAAAATCTCTTCCTTCAGCCGACCGTAGATGCGTTCGGCCAGGTTTTCCGGGGTCTCCTTGCGGCTGCCGCCGCGTACTACGTTCAGCTGGACCTTGGGGTCGTTCATGGGGTCACCGTGTCTGTCACGCCGGTTCGATCACCAGCAGGGCTTCACCCGCGCCAATCTGCTTGCCGGGGCGGCAATGCAGGGCGCGGACCGTGCCGGTGACGGGCGCGTGGACAGGGAATTCCATCTTCATGGCTTCCAGGATGACCAGGGGTTCACCGGCCTCGACAGCATGACCGACTTCCACCAGCAGTTTCCAGACGTTGCCGCTGATATCGGCGGACACCAGGTGCATGTCCCCGGCAATTGACAGTGCGATTTCCTCCTCGATGGCCGCCATCAGGTCCTGCGTGCTTTCGGCCTGCCACAACGCTACCTCGGTGTCGAAGGCGGCCTTCTGCTTGGCGCGGAATTCGGCGATGGAGGCGGCGTTTTCGTGCAGGAAGGCGTCGTAGCTCTTCAGGTCGAAGGTTTCTTCCTCGATGCGGATCGTGGCGCGGCCTTCGCGGAAGTCTTCGCGCAGCTGCGTCAGTTCGGCCTCGGTGACCGGGTAGAACTGCACCTGGTCGAAGAACTTCAGCAGCCAGGGTTCGCCGTCGGTGAACTGTTCGTTCTTCAGGAACTTGTTCCAGATCGGCAGGGTGCGGCCCACCAGCTGGTAGCCGCCGGGCGAGTCCATGCCGTAGATGCACATGTAGACGCCGCCGATGCCCACCGTGCCTTCGGCGGTGAAGGTGCGGGCGGGGTTGTACTTGGAGGTCATCAGCCGGTGGCGCGGGTCCACCGGCACCGCGCAGGGCGCGCCCAGGTAGACGTCGCCCAGGCCGAGGATCATGTAGCGGGCGCTGTAGACGATGTCGCTGACTTCTTCCCGCGTGGCCAGGCCGTTGATGCGCTGGATGAAGTCGACATTGTTCGGCAGCCAGGGCGCTTCGGCGCGCACGGTCTCGCGGTAGCGGTCCACCGCGCCCAGCGTGGCGGAGTCTTCAAAGGCCAGCGGCATGTAGACCACGCGGCTGCGGATGGTCATGGTTTCCACGTCGGGCAGCGTGTTTTCCATCGCCAGCAGGGTGTTGACCAGCGCATGCTGGCCGATGACGCGGCTGTCGTACTGGATCTGCAGCGAACGCACGCCGGGGGCCAGTTCCAGCACGCCGGGAATCGGCGCGGCCTTCAGCGCTTCCATCAGCGCATGCACGCGGAAGCGGAAGCGCAGGTCGAGGATGTTGGGGCCGTATTCCACCAGGATGTACTTGTCGCCCGCCTGCCGGTAAGTGACGCCGGGATGGTGTTCGTAGGCGGCCAGCATGGCGACGATGCAGGAGGCCTTCTCGCACTCGGCATCCGGAGCCGGCCAGACTTCTCCTTCCCCCTCGATGGCGGAAGGCAGGGAGGGTGGGGACCCGGCGGTCGCCAAGGCGGCGATGGCTTCATCCTGCGCCGTTTCCAGCGCCAGCACTTCTTCAAAGGTCATGCGCTTGAAACGGATGCGGTCGCCGGGCTTTACCTGACCCACCTTCCACAGTTCGCCCTTGGCGATGGTGGCGGCGCAGACGAAGCCGCCCAGGCTGGGGCCGTCACGGGTCAGGATCACCGGCATGTCGCCGGTGAAGTTGATGGAGCCGATGGCGTATTCGCAATCGTGGATGTTGGAGGGGTGCAGGCCGGCCTCGCCGCCGTCGGAACGGGTCCAGGTCGGCTTCGGGCCGGTCAGGCGCACGCCCAGCCGGTTGGAGTTGTAGTGCACTTGCCACGGGCTGGCGAAAAATTCGTCGATGGCCTCGGTGGTGAAGAAATCGGGGGCGCCGTGCGGGCCGTAGAGCACGCCGATGTCCCAGTCCGTGCCGTAGGCGGGAATGAGCTCGGCCGGAGCCGAGGCAGGGGCGAACAGGGGCGCAGGGGTGTTGCAGGCGCTGATGTTCGGCTGGCTGATGGCCAGCATATCGCCGTTGCGCAGCGTGCGCCCGGCATGACCGCCGAACTGGCCGAGGGCGAAGGTGGACTTGCTGCCCAGATAGTCCGGCACGTCGATGCCCTGGCGCACCGCCAGGTAGGTGCGGCAACCGGCGACGGCGCGGCCGGTCTTCAGCACCTGGCCGCTCTTGACGGCAATCGGCATCCAGCAGGCCACCGGTTCGCCGTCCAGCGTGGCACCCAGGTCGGCGCCGGTCAGGGCGATGACGGTGTCGCCGTGGAAGCGCAGCGACGGCCCCTGAATCGTGAATTCCAGCCCGGCGGCGGCTTCATGGTTGCCGACAATGCGGTTGGCGAGGCGGAAGGCGTAGTCGTCCATGGGGCCGGACGGCGGCACACCGATGTCCCAGTAACCCTTGCGGCCGGGGTAGTCCTGCACCGAGCTATAGGTGCCCGGTTCCAGCACTTCGATCAGGTGCGGCTGGTAGCTGAAGCGCTCCAGGAAGCGGGTGGACAGCGTTGCCTCGCGGAAGGCGGTGCTGGCGACGATCTGGCGCAGGTAATCGAGGTTGGTGCTGATGCCGTAGAGGCGGGTACTGTCCAGCGCCGCCTGCAGCTTGGCCAGCGCCTCGGCGCGGTTGGCGCCGTGCACGATCAGCTTCGCCAGCATCGGGTCGTAGTAGGGGGAAACCTCGGTGCCGGTGGCCACCCAGCCGTCCAGACGGATGCCGTCGGGGAAACTGACTTCGGTCAGCACGCCGGGCGAGGGCTGGAAGTTCTTCACCGGGTCTTCGGCATAGATACGCACCTCAATGGCCGCGCCTTGCGGCGTCGGCAGCGTGTCGAGTGACGGCGGTTCCCCGGCGGCGGTCATCACCATCCATTGCACCAGGTCGAGGCCGGTGACCATTTCGGTAATCGGGTGTTCCACCTGCAGGCGGGTGTTCACTTCCAGGAAATAGAATTCGTCGCGCAGGCCGTCGTAGATGAATTCGACGGTGCCGGCAGAGGCGTAGCCCACGGATTCGCCCAGACGCACGGCGGCGTCCAGCAGCTTGGCGCGGGTGGCGGCGGGCAGGCCGGGGGCGGGGGTTTCTTCCATCACCTTCTGGTTGCGGCGCTGCACCGAGCAGTCGCGTTCGCCCAAGGCCACCACCTTGCCCAGCCCGTTGCCGAAAATCTGCACTTCGACATGGCGGGCTTCATCGACAAAGCGTTCCAGGAACACCCCGGCGTCGTTGAAGAAGTTCTGGCCCAGCCGCTGCACCGATTCATAGGCCGCCACCAGCTCAGCCTCGCTGTTGCAGCGTGACAGGCCGATGCCGCCGCCGCCCGCCGTGCTCTTCAGCATCACCGGGTAGCCCAGCTTCGCGGCTTCGGTTTTGGCATCGGTCAGGCTGGTCAGCAGGCCGGTGCCGGGAGTCAGCGGCACGCCCGCCTGTTCGGCCAGTTCGCGCGAGGTGTGCTTCAGGCCGAAGCGGCGCAGCTGGTCGGGGCTGGGGCCGACAAAGACGATCCCGGCGGCGGCGCAGGCCTCGGCGAAGGCGGCGTTTTCCGAAAGGAAGCCGTAACCGGGAATGATCGCTTCCGCCCCGACAGACTTGGCGACCTCGATGAGGGTGTCGCCGCGCAGGTAGCTTTCCGAGGGCGCGGCGCCGCCGATCAGCACCGCTTCGTCGGCGGCGGTGACATGGGCGCTGTAGCGGTCGGCTTCGGAATAGACGGCGACGCTGCGCACGCCCATCTTCTTCAGCGTCTTGGCGATGCGGACGGCGATCTCGCCCCGGTTCGCAATCAGTACGGTCTTGAACATGGCGGTCCGCTCCTTAAACCCGGCTGGCCATGTAGGCGCGCCAGCCGCCGAAGGACGTGATGTCCACGGCGCCATCCAGCGCCCACGGTTCGCAAATGAAACCCTTCACGGTGCGGCCGTCCGCCAGTTCCAGCGTGCCGATGCCCAACGGCGACGGGATCAGCGCCACGAAGGAACCGAAGTGTTCCACCGGCATCGACCACAACTCGACGATGATCGACGCGCCGCCTTCCGTAACCCGCTTCAGGCCGGGCTTGGGCGGGGTGGTGTTGGCCAGGGCAAAGAGCTTGTAGGCCGGGGCGGTGACAGTGCTTTCCAGCAGCGTGGCGCCGCGTTCGGTCAACTGGGTGTTCAGCGGCATGCCGGTGAGGTGCGCGCCGACCACGGCGACGGTGAGGGTTTTGGTCATGGCAGTCAGGTTCGTCCGGGATGAAGGGAGGGAAAGGGCGCGGCCGGTGGCCCCGCCGGTCCAGGGGCGGGCCTGTTGCCAGCGGTGGCCGAGGTCGGCGAGCAGGCGGTCCTGCCAAGCGCGGCCGATCAGGGTGATGCCTGCGGGCAGGCCGTCGGCGCGGAAACCGCCGGGCAGCGCCAGCGCGCACATATCCAGCAGGTTGACGAAATTGGTGTAACGCCCGAGGCGGCTGTTCAGTGTCACCGGGTCGGCCAGCACGGCCTCGGTGCGGTAGATGGTGGGGGTGGTCGGCACCAGCAGGCCGTCCAGCCCGTGGAGCAGGGTTTGTGCCTCGCGCGCCAGCGCGGCGCGGCGGTATTCGCCCTTGAAGGCGTCGGCGGCGCTCTGCCCTTGGGCGCGCAGCACGATCTCCCGCACCACCGGATGCAGGTCCACCGGCGGCTTGTCCATCATCGCTTCCAGCGCCACGTAGCGCTCGGCCACCCATGGGCCTTCATACAGCAGCGCGGCAACGGCGAACAGCGGTCCGAAATCGATGGCGCGCAGCTCCACGCCCAGGTTTTGCCAGTCGGCCAGCGCACTTTCCCAGGCGGCGGCGGCCAGGGCATCGCCATGCCATTCCGGGTCGGCGGGAATGCCCAGCACCAGGCGGTCGGGCAGGGCAACCGTCGCGACGGGCTCCAGACGGGAATAGGGGTCGGCGGCATCGAAGCCGCCGGCGATGCGCGCTACGATCTCGGCGTCGTCAATGTCCAGCGCGAACACCGACACGCAGTCGAGCGTGCGGCAGGCGGGCACCAGACCGGTGGTGCTCAGCCAGCCCTTGGTGGGCTTCAGGCCGACAATATTGTTGAATCCGGCGGGCACGCGGCCGGAACCGGCGGTATCCGTGCCCAGCGCGAACGGCACCAGTCCGCGCGCCACGACACTGGCCGAGCCGGAACTGGACCCCCCGCTGATGTACGCAAGATCAAAGGCGTTCGGCACCGCGCCATAGGGTGAGCGCGTGCCCACCAGGCCGGTGGCAAACTGGTCGAGATTGGTTTTGCCCACCACGACCGCGCCTGCTGCAACCAACTTTTCAACAACGACCGCGCTGTATTCCGGGATGTAGGAGAAAGAAGGACAGGCGCAGGTGGTGGGCAAAGGGAGAGCGTCAAGGTTGTCCTTGACGGCAAAGGGAATTCCGTAAAGCGGCAGGCGGTCGAGGT
>CAZPZK010000063.1:0-11515 GCA_964591095.1 uncultured Moraxellaceae bacterium
CGGGGTGCATTACCTGCGGACCATTGCCGACGTACAGGGCATCCAGCCGGAGGTGGTCGCGGGCCAGCGGGCGGTGATCATCGGCGGCGGCTATATCGGTCTGGAAACCGCCGCCTCCTTGCGCAAGCAGGGCATGGACGTGGTGGTGCTGGAAATGGCCGACCGCATCCTGCAACGGGTGACCGCCCCGGCGTTGTCGGAGTTCTACACGCGCATTCACCGCGAGGAAGGTGTCGGCATCCACACCGGCGTCTCGGTGAAGGCACTGGTCGGGGACACGCGGGTGGAGCGGGTGGTGTGTGCGGACGGGACCGAATTTCCGGCCGATCTGGTGATCATCGGCGTTGGGGTGGTTCCCAATGTCGAACTGGCGCAGGCCGCCGGGCTGGACGTGGACAACGGCATCACGGTGGATGAATTCGCCTGCACCAATGATCCGCGGATCGTGGCGGCGGGCGATTGCGCCAACCACTTCAACGCCATTTACCAGCGCCGGATGCGCCTGGAGTCGGTGCCCAACGCCGGGGATCAGGCCAAGGCGGCGGCGGCGTCGCTGTGCGGGCTGAAAAAACCCTATCAGAGCCTGCCCTGGTTCTGGTCGGACCAGTATGACCTGAAGCTGCAGATTGCGGGGCTGAGCCAGGGCTATGACCGGGTGGTGATTCGCGGCGACAAGGAAAACGGCCGCAGTTTTGCCGCGTTCTATTTCCAGGGCGCGCGCTTGCTGGCGGCTGATTGCATCAACCGTCCGCAGGAGTTCATGCTGAGCAAGAAGATCATCCTCGACAACCTGACCGTGGATCCGGAACGGTTGGCGGATGAGTCGGTGGCGGTGAAGGATGTGCTGGGCTGAGGAGGGTATTAGCTGACGTTGTGTTCGGCGGGGAGGCGCGGGGCGGAATATGCCTCCTGATTGCGGCACAACAATTGCCTCAGGGAATGAATCCGGGCCTGCTCGCCGCGCCAAGGCGCAGGCCACTTTCACCCCGATGCGCCTGCGGAAACACCCTCCGCCGGATTGAAGTCCCGTTTCCATCATTCCGGAATGCCCGACATGACCCATGCCCCCACCCCGATAAGCTTTGCCGGCCAACAATCCTACGCCCTTGAGGAAGATCAGGTCCTGCTGCAGGCCGAACTGGCGCTCACCCCGCCCGGCCCCTGCGCGCCCCTGGCCCTGCAACTGTGGGCCGCCCGCGCCGATGACGCGGCCATTACCATCAAGCTGGCTGAACTCCCGGTACCCCTGCCCCAGGACGGCGCAACCGGCCTGATTCCGGTGCAAGGATACGCGCCGCTGGCGCTTCCGGCCGGACGCTTGACCTGGGTGCTGAGCCTTGCCGTGGTCGAAAGCAACGGCACCGGCGTGGTGGAACATGACCGCATCCACTTTCCCAACCCCACCCTCTTCGAGCTGCCGCAACTGACCGGCCCGGTGCGGACAGAGCTTGTCGGCAGCGACATCCGGCTGATGCTGCCGGGCGTGTTCAACCCGCGTGTGGCCGGGTCGCTGAGCGGCAGCCTGACCTTGGGCCTGTGGGCGTTGCCGCAACCGTATCAGGGCGGCGCCTTTACCGGCGTGCTGCTGGGACAGCAGGACCTGGGGCAACTGGCGGGCGGGACGACCCTGGAACCCGGAGAGATGGCGCTGCCGTTGCCGCTCTCGCTGGCGGGGGACTGGGTGCTGACGCTGATGCTGCGGGAATGGACCGGCGGCGGTTATCTCACGCGGGATTACCAGACCCTGCCGGGCGTCCCGGCGGCCGCAATGCCGGTTGAATCCCTGATCGCGCTGCCGGTGCCGACGGACACCGCGCCGGTGACCGTGTCGGCGATCGCCCCGGAGCCAGGGACGGAGGCGGCGATTTCGGTGAATACCGCCAGCCTGGAAACGTTGTCGGCGTTGAAGGGCGTGGGGGCAAAGCTGGCAAATGCGATTGTGGCCGGACGGCCCTACGCGACGCTGGCGGACTTGCGGCGGGTGAAGGGCGTGGGTGAGAAGGTTCTGGCGCGGCTGCAAGCCTTGCTGGGTCTGTAGCCGCAGGACACGCCCTTCACCCGCCGCAGGTGACCCGCCAGAGCGGAGGTGCCAGGCAGCGTCGCTTGCGTCCGGCGGGGCGGCGACGCATGCTAGCCGCCAGAACCACCTCCGGAGCCTGCCCCCGTGCCCCTGTTCCCCGCCCTATTCCGCCCGCTGCTATTGACGGCGGCGGCCCTGTTGCCGCTCGCCGCCTCGGCGCAAGTGTCCTGGTCGCGCCAGATCCAGCCTGTCTTCGAGCACAAATGCGTGGCCTGCCACGCCTGCTACGAATCGCCCTGCCAGCTGAACCTGGGCAGCGCCGACGGCCTGAACCGGGGGGCGACGCAGGCCCTGGTTTATGACGGCGCGCGCACCCGGCCGTCCGCGCCGACGCGGTTGTTCATTGATGCCAACACCCCCGCCGACTGGCGGAGGAAAGGCTTCTACGCCGTGGCGGGCAACGACGGGCTCGGCGGACAGGCCAAGTTGCTGGCGCGCATGCTGGCCCTGGGCCGCGAAAACGGTTTCGTCGCCGGGGAACGGCTGCCGGACGGTCTGGTGCTGGGCGTCACCCGCCAGAACACCTGCCCCTCGGACGACAAGGGCTTCGAGAAATACCGCCGCAAGCACCCGCGCGAGGGCATGCCGCTGGCCGTGACCGGCCTGAGCGACAATGAATACGCGCTGGTCAACCAATGGCTGCGGGAAGGCGCGCGCACCGACAACGCGCTGGCGCGCTCGGCGCGGCCCGAGGAGCAGACCCAGTTGCAGCAATGGGAGGCCTTCCTCAACCAGCGCGGCCCGCGCGCGCGGCTGATGGCGCGCTGGCTGTACGAGCACCTGTTCCTGGCACACCTCTACTTCAGCGACCTGCCCGACAGCCAGTTCTTCGAGCTGGTGCGCTCGCGCACGCCGCCGGGCAAGCCGATCCGGGTAATCGCCACCGCCGCGCCCAACGATGATCCGGGCGGCGCGGTCTATTACCGGCTGCGGCCGGTGCAGGGCGTCATTGTGCTGAAAACGCACATCATTTTCCCGCTCAGCCCGGCACTGCTGACACGCACCCGGCAGCAATTCCTCGACCCGGCATGGAAGCCCGGCGCCACCCCCGGTTATAGCGAAGCGGCACGCGCCAATCCCTTCACCACCTTCGCCGCCCTGCCCGCGCGCGGTCGCTACCAGTTCATGCTGGACCACGCCGAGTATTTCGTGCGCACCTTCATCCGCGGCCCGGTGTGCCACGGCCAGATCGCCACCGACGTCATCCGCGACCACTTCTGGACCGTGTTCCAGACGCCGGACAGCGACCTGTACATCACCGATCCCGTACACCGGGCCCAGGCTTCACCATTGCTGGGGCTGGCCGGACAGAAGGATGGCCTGCTCGACCTGGCCCCGGAATGGTCACGCTTCAAACGCGACCGCAACCGGTACCAGCGCCTGCGCAGCGCCGCCTATGCCGCCGCCGAGCCCCGGGGCGCGTCGCTGGACGAAGTCTGGAACGGCGACGGCGACAATCGCAACGCCCTGCTGACCATCTTCCGCCACTTCGACAGCGCGGCGGTGCGCCAGGGGCTGATCGGCGACATCCCGCAAACCTTCTGGCTGATGGACTACCCGCTGTTCGAGCGCACCTATTACGGGCTGGTGGCCAACTTCAACGTCTTTGGCACGGTGTCGCACCAGGCGCAGACGCGGCTGTACTTCGACCTGATCCGCAACGGCGCGGAGATCAACTTCCTGCGCCTGTTGCCGCCGAAGGTACGGCGCACGGTCTATGACGACTGGTACCAGGGCAGCGGCAAGCTGAAGGTGTGGCTGGATTACGGCGAACCCGATACCGGCGCGCCGACCCGCGAGCCCTACACCACCGCCACCCCGCATGACGAACTGGCCGGGCGGCTGCTGACCCGCTTTGCTGCCGTCAACGCCCGCCCGGACCCGATCAACCGTTGCGAGGCCGGGACGGATTGCAGCCGTGCCGAGGCGCCGGAGTTCGCCCGCATCGCCGACCGCGCGCTGTCGCGGCTGGCCGCGAAACCGGCGGCTCGGTTGCCGGTGGTGAAGCTGATGCCGGAACTGACGCTGCTGCGCGTGCGCGACGGCCAGGGGCACCGCGAGGTGTATTCGCTGATCCGCAACCGCGCGCACAGCAACGTCGCCTTCATGCTGGGCGAGGACTGGCGCTACCAGCCGGAGAAGGACACGCTGACGGTGTATCCGGGGGTGCAGGGCAGTTATCCCAATTTCGCCTTTGATGTGCCGTCGGAGGAACTGGACCGCTTTGTGGCGGCGCTGCGCCTGGCGGCGACGCCGGAGGAATTCCGGGCGGTGGCGGCGCGTTGGGGGGTGCGGCGCACGCGGGCGGATTTCTGGGAGGTGTTCCACGACTTCACGGCATACATGCGGGAAACGGAGCCGATGGAGGCGGGGTTGCTGGATATGAATCGGTGGGAGAATTTTTGAGGGGCGAGGCTAACCGACCCAATTCTCCACCATCAGCCCCTCAACGCGCTCAAACTCGCGGGTATTGTTGGTGACCAGCACACACCCTTCGGCCAAGGCATGCGCGGCAATCCACAGGTCATTATTGCCTATTGGCCGACCCTGGCGCTGCAAGCGGGCCTGCAATTCCCCATATATCCGGGCCGCCTCTACTGGTAATGGCAGCACAGCCATCAGGGTTTCCAGTTGTTCGATAACCGCCATCGACCTGAGCCGCGACTGGCTTTTCTCCGCGCCGAACCGCAGTTCGCCCAGAGTCACCACGGACATGGCCAAATCCGACGCCGGGTGCTGCTGAAAACGCGCCCGGACCTCCGGAGGATAGTGCTTGGAAATATAAATGCAGATATTGGTATCCAGCAGATAACGAGCCGGCATCAGAAATCCTCCCGCTCTTGGGGCGGCGGATCATCCCGGCCGTCGGCCATGAAGTCTTCCGGAAAAGAGGCCAGCACATCGAAAATGGCGGCAGCGCTGCTGGGTATTTCCCGCAGCACCACTTCATCGCCGCGACGGAAAATCTCCACGCGATCGGTGTTGAAGCGGAATTCCTTGGGCAAACGGACGGCCTGGCTATTGCCGGACTGAAAAACGCGGGCGTGGGTCATGGCGGCGACTCCGGAGTGGATATACGGACAGTATATACCACCTGATTCGCAACTGCGCACACAGCAAGGTCGTATTCATGTCAGGACGTACACTTGGGTGGCGTTCCATGACTCCACGGCCTAGATGTACGAGAGTGAGCCGCAGGTGGCGAGGTTGCTGGAGATGAACCGATGGGAGAATTTTTGACCCGTCTGAAATCCTCCGGAACCCCGATTGGCAGAGACAGGTACGCTACAATAGCGGCTGTCTCCCCATCGCCACGCTTATCAGCTCATGAAATTCATTCCTGTCGGCCCCGACGCCTGGGCACTTGAACGTACCGATTCTGATCGCATCGACGCCTTTCTCCACGCTTTGGATCTATTCGAGAGCGACAAACCGGCTCAGGCGGAAGTCGCCCTGAAACGTATTCTTGATGCCAACCCGAACCATATGGACGCCTTGTTCTGCCTATCCATGGTTTATGAAGAAACAAACCGTCCGCTGGAAGCATACCTGGCCTGCCGGGAAGTTGTCCGCCTGGGCTTGAATCTTCTGCCCGCTAAATTTGACTGGAAGAAGTCCTTGCTGGAATGGGGCTTTCATGAAAACCGCATGTTCCTTCGCGCCTATCATCAGTTGGCGATGTGGATGGAGGACCGGGAAGATTGGAAGGAAGCCATTCAGATCTACACCAACCTGCTGGCCGTTTCACCTATGGACAATCTGGGCGTGCGGCATCAACTTCCCCGGCTGTGGCTGCATACCGGCAACCTGACCGCGCTTCTTCGGCATTGCAAAGCGCAGGCGGACGACGCCTCCCCCGAAATCACGTACACCTATCCGCTTGCGCTCATCCTGAAAGGTGATCTTGAAAAGGCCAAACCATTGCTGGCCGACGCCAGGCAGCGGTTGCCGCTGGTCGCCAAGGAGTTGCTAAAGAAACGGCACACCCGGCCAAAGTCATTCATGCCGGGATACATAACCCACGGCGGCGCAGATCAGGCGTATGTTTACTGGCAGGATTATGGGGCTTTCTGGATGGACAGTGAAACGGCGATGGCCATGCTGGCGGCATAATCCGACCCGGTGCCAAAAGACACCAGGATCGAGCGGATGATGAACATGCGGAAAGGAGGTGCGGCTGAGTCAAATATCGACCAAGAATGACAACATCAATCAAGGTGATACAGGAACGCCTATCGGGCTGCACAATTTCGCGACGATCAATGGCCACTGCCCCGCCCGAAAATTGGCCAAGGTCAGTATTCCTGTCGCCAGAAAATCCAGCGCGTCCATCACCTCCACCCGCTCCGCCAAACCGGCATAGCTCAACAACGTCCGGAATATGGTAACGCCGTCGTCCAAGGTCAAAACCAGAGGTTGGCGGCCGTTAGCCAGATCTTCCGCACAATGTCGAGCTAATGCCTCACCGACTTTCGGCACCACATGAATGACGGTATCCCCCACCTCCAGACAGCCGTCAAAGAGCACCATCAAATCGGGATAAACCGGCAGATTCTCCCGGAGAGTGATGGTCAGGCCGGGGCACTTCAAAGCCAGCATCGACATAACCAGATCACGAAGAACAGGCCCAGACTCTGTCTGGCTGAGGCAATCATGCAGGTTGGCTTTCAGGCTGCGGTCCGGACCCCAGTTTAAGAGCCTGGAAACGGGTAGCTCGCTCATATTGATCGGTCCTCGTCGGGTCATCTGCGACGAAGTATACGGTGGTCGTAAAAAACCGCTGATCGCCATTATGCGAGAAACGACAGCCTATGTCGGCAAACCATCAACACCTTGGATAAACACTTCCCTTCCCACCCAGGCAATGCCACGATAACCGCCATACCCACGAAGACCCCGACCCGCCATGCCGCTGCCACAAGGATTGTACGACCTGCTGATTACCCCGGAAGTGCGCGAGCAACTGGCGGATGCCGGACTGACTCGTATCCGCGACCTGAAAGGCACCGAGCGGCGTTTGCGCCTGATTGCCGACCTGGCCAAGCGCGTCGCCGACCAGTTGGAAGACCGTGCACCCGAGGACGAGGACAAGGAAACCCCTGCACCGGAACTGGCACTGCTCAATCAATTGTTAGCCGAATTACCCGATGCGCCCCCCGCGTGGCAGGAACCGGTGCAAGCCTTGCTCAGCGTCGGGCCGCAAAGCCAGACCGTCGAGCCACCGGATACCGGCTTGCATCACCCCTGGCTGTTCACCAACGGCAAGGGCGGACCCCAACTGCGTACCGAGTTGCGCGCCGAACTGTCTTCTACCGATCAGGTGGATATCCTGATCAGCTTCATCACCTGGAGTGGCATCCGCCAACTGGAAGACCTGTTCAAGAATGCCACCGCCACCGGAGCCGATGGACAGCCACGCACCCGTTTCCGCATTCTGACCACGACCTATACCGGCGCTACCGAGGAAAAGGCCATCACCTGGCTGGCCCGGTTGCCCGGCGTGTCGCTGCGTATCTCACTGGACGGGCGTCGTACCCGCCTGCATGCCAAGGCCTGGATCTTCCGCCGCGCCAGTGGCTTTGGCAGCGCCTATGTCGGCAGCGCCAACCTCTCCGGAGCCGCCCTGACCGGCGGGCTGGAATGGACGATCAAGGTCACGCAATCGGGCCAGCGTGATATCTATGAAAAATCGGTCGCGCATTTCGAAACACTGTGGGCGGACCCGGAATTCCAGTCCTACGATCCTTCGGACCCCGAGCATGTGCAACGCCTGCGTGAAGCGCTCAGCCAGGAAAAGCGCGGCCCGCAAGACCGTCTGACCCAAACACCGTGCCTGACCACCTGGTTCGACATTCAGCCCAAGCCCTTTCAGCAGATCATGCTCGACCGCCTGGCGCACGAACGCCTGCATGGCCGTCACCGCAACCTGCTGGTCTCGGCCACCGGGACGGGTAAAACGGTGATCGCCGCGCTGGATTACCGGCAGCTGTGCCAGCAATGGGGCGGACGGCCGCGCTTGCTGTTCGTGGCGCATCGGCAGGAAATCCTGCAACAAGCACTGGCAACTTACCGGCATGTACTGCGTGACCCCGGCTTTGGCGAGTTGATGACGGGTTCGCAGGACCCGGACAGCAAGGAGCACCTGTTCACCACCATCCAGAGCGCCCTGTCCCGGCAGCTGCTGGCCAACTACGGCCTGGAATATTGGCGCATCGTGGTGGTGGATGAATGTCATCACATCGCCGCCGCCAGCTTCCGCGAGTTCGTCACCCAGGTTCAACCGCAGTTTCTGCTGGGGCTGACAGCGACACCGGAACGGGGGGATGGTGAGTCCATCCAGTTTGCCTTCGATACCCGACCGGATGGCGGGCCGGCCGCCGAACTGCGCTTGTGGGACGCGCTGGACCAGCAACTGCTGGCTCCCTTCGAGTACTACGGCATTCACGATGCCACCGATTTCAGCACCGTGCCTTGGGGACGCTCCCAACTGGAGCGCGAGGCACTGAATGTCATCGTGCTGCGCAACGAACGCCGCGCGAAGATCGTCAGCGATACCGTCTACAACTACGTGGATGATCCGCAACAGATGCGGGCTCTGGGCTTTTGCGTCTCGGTCGATCACGCGCGGCAGATGGCCGAGCATTTCACCCGGCAGGGCATTCCCTCGGCCACAGCACATGGCGGTTTGACGCCTCTGGAGCGCGACACGATTCGTCTGCGGCTGGAACAGGGCGAAATACGCGCCATTTTCTCCTGCGACCTGTACAACGAGGGCATCGACCTTCCTTTCGTCAACACGCTGTTACTGCTGCGGCCGACGGACAGCCCACTGGTCTTCACCCAGCAACTGGGCCGGGGGCTGCGTTTGTGGCCGAACAAGCCGAACTGCCTGGTGCTCGACTTCATCGGCCAATACGGCAAGCAATTCCGCTTCGACCGGCTCTGGGGCAGCCTCACCGGCATGACCCGACGGGAGCTGGCGCAGGCAATGGACCACCAGTTCCCGCACTTGCCGCCGGGTTGCGTAGTGCAGTTCGACCGCAAGAGCCGGGAAGTGGTGTTAAAGAATCTGCGGGAGTCGGTGAATCAGCGCTGGAGCCAGTTGGTTCAGGAGTTACGGGCCTACCACTTCACCCGGCAGGGCAAACCCTATGGCTTGCCCGACTTCCTCTACGATCAGCACATTGAATTGACCGACCTCTATCGCCCGACCGTGCCCAGTGGCTGGACGATGCTGCGGGCGGCGGCAGACCTGCATGATGAGTCGTGGACGACCAACGGCCTGCAAATGGCGAAACGGCTGCCCTCGCTGCTGCACCACAATGATCCCGGTTACCTGCGTTTTCTGGAGTCGTTGTCGGTCAATTCATCCTACCTGTTGCATGAAAGCGAACGGCGGCGTTGGTTGATGCTGGGCTATCAACTGTTGACCAAAGACCCGATCACGATGGCACAGGTCCGAGAAACGCTAACAGCCCACCCCGCTTTGCGACTCGAACTGAATCAACTGGCCGGTATCCTGCTGGATCAATCGTTGATTTGCGGCCAACCCCTGACGGGTTGGTTGGCACACAGCCCCCTCTGCCTGCACGGTCGCTACACCCGCGCCGAAATTCTGGCCGCTGTCGGGAAACATCAGGACGGGCAGCGCGCCCACAACCGGGAAGGCGTTTTGCGACTGGCCGAGGAAAAAACCGAACTGATGTTTGTGACGCTGGATAAGACGGAAGGCTTTCACGACCGCATTGCCTATCGGGATTATGCGATCAGCCCGCGCCGCTTTCACTGGCAAACCCAGAATGCCGCCGGTCCCACCACCAAAGCCGGCCTGCAATATCTGGAAAGTCCGGGCAATGACTGGCAATTCTTCCTGTTTGTGCGGCAGAACGCCGATTCGGCCTACCATGCGCTGGGGGCGGTCACGCCGTTGAGCATCCGCGGTGACCGGCCGATGTCGATTGTCTGGGAGTTGCAGCAGGACATGCCAGTAGCATTGTTTCAGGAATTTTCGGTGTTGCGCGGGTAGTCCTCCCTACCCCTTCGGCCTCACCCCCGACCGCCCCCCGTCCAGCGCAATCACCTGTCCCGTCATCCACGACGCCTCGTGGGACAGCAGGAAGCGCGCCAGCGCCGCCACCTCCTCCGGCTCGCCGACACGCGGCAGCGGGTGCAACTCCGCCAGCGCCTGCGCGGTCTTCTCGTTGGCCAGCAGCCCGGCCGCCAGCCCGGTGCGGGTCAGCGACGGGGCGATCGCATTGACGCGGATTCGCGGGGCCAGTTCGGCGGCCAGCGCCAAGACCAGCCCGTTGACCGCGCCCTTCGCCATCGCAATCGACGCATGCATCGGATAACCGTTCAGCGCCGCGACGCTGGAAAACAGCAGCACCGACGCACCGGACTCGCAGCCTTTCAAGGCAGGCAAGGCCGCCTGCACCGCCAGCGCCGCGCCCAGTGCGTTTAGCCGGTAATCGCGCAGGGCGTCGGCTTCGGTCAGGCGCGCCAGCGATTTCAGGGTGATGCTGCCGACGGCATAGACCAGGCCGGAAAGCCTTGGTCCGGCCTCGGCCTGAACCGCGGCAAACGAGGCCGGGTCCAACACGTCGGCCACGGTATATGGGGCCTCCAGTTCGGCGGCCAGCGCCGCCAGCGGCTCGGCGCGGCGGCCGGCCAGATGCACGGCGCGGCCCTCGGCGTGCAGCCGCCGCGCCAGCGCCGAGCCGATGCCGCCGCTGGCGCCGTAGATCAGGACAGGATCGGTCATGGCATGCTCCGGTTCATTTCCAGCAGGCAAGCAACAGCCGGTGGTCAATACCCGAAAAGCCCCATTAAACCGGCCCCGGCCAGCAGGCCCACCACCAGCATGAATACCGGCTGCTGATGCCATGCGGACAACGGGCGCGGCTGATGGGCGGCGACGGCTTCCAGCTGTTCCGATTCCACATCCTGGGCGGCCAGCAGCACCTTCACCAGTTCTTCGGTCATGGCGGGCGTGAACTTGTAGGGATCGAACTTGGGCAGTTGCTGTTCACGCAGGAACTGGCGGATTTCCCGGTCCAGCATGGCGAATTTCATTTCCCAGTCCTGAAAGGCGCGCTCCCGGATCGGCAGGCGGCTCAGAACGCGCAGATCGGTATGGCGGCTGTCCTGCTGCAACTGCGCCAGCAATTGGTCAATGGCGGACTCCTCGCCTTCCAGACACTGGAAGAACACGCCGTTGGCGTAGTACAACGCGCCCACCAGGTTACGGCGCTGGTTGTTAATGCGGGATTGCGACAGGATCCCGGCAACCTGTTGGTCCATTCCATTGACCGTATAAGGCTTGAAGGTAGCTCGGCTGACGTAACACAAACGTATAAGCGACATGGCAACCTCTACGGATCTGAAGGACAAAGACACGCGGCGGACGACGGATGTCCACCTTATGTACTATACAGA
>CAZPZK010000064.1:0-11171 GCA_964591095.1 uncultured Moraxellaceae bacterium
ACATGATGCCGCGCAGGTAGCGCTTGGGAATGCCGTAGTCCTGTTCCAGGATGTCGCCGTCCTCCTCGACGCTGAACAGGCCCAGCGGCGATTCGTTGACCGGCGAATCCTTGATGGCGTAGAAGGGCGTCTTCTCGATCAGCGCCTTCAGCCGCTCCGCCAGCGAGCTCTTGCCGCCGCCGACCGGTCCCAGCAGGTAGAGGATCTGCTTCTTTTCTTCCAGCCCCTGCGCGGCATGGCGGAAGTAGGCCACGATCTGTTCAATGGCGTCTTCCATGCCGTAGAACTCGCTGAAGGCGGGGTAGCGGCGGATGATCTTGTTGGAAAAGATGCGCGACAGGCGCGGGTCGCGGCTGGTGTCTTCGAGCTCGGGTTCGCCGATGGCCAGCAGCATGCGCTCGGCCGCCGTGGCATAGGCGGCGGGATCGCGCTTGCACAGGTTGAGGTATTCCTCCAGTGTCAGCTCTTCCGGACGGCTTTGGTCAAAGCGTGACTGGTAATGACGAAACAGGCTCATGGCAAACCTCGCAGTGTCGTTCGCCCCGTGAAAAGGGCTTCCTGATTCTCAGCTTAGACGCGTTTCTTGAAGTCGGCAGTCCGGTCAACGTTGCTTTTTGCAAACGGGGATGACCGGGCCGGCTTTGGCGACAGGTGGCGGCGCGGGCTGTCAGTGAAGGGGCATGCAGGGGATGTGCCAGAGTGGCGGATGCACGGCGGACCGGGGGGATACGGGGCGGACCGGGCTTTCACCCCAACCCGCAATCCTCGCACCCTTCCTTGGTACTGAAAAACGCCCCGTCATCCAGCCGGTAAGCCAGCAGCGTACCGCCCCAGACGCAACCGCCGTCGAGGGCAATCACCGGATGTTGCGGGCCGTTGCCTTCCAGCGCAGCCCAATGCCCAAACAGCACGCGCACGCCCTTCAGCGACGGATTCGGCAACGAAAACCAGGGGTGGTATCCCTCCGGCAAATCACTGCCCAAATCCTCCTTGAAGCTGAATTCCAGTTCTCCGGCCAGGCTGACCAGGCGCATGCGCGTCAGATAGTTGGTGATCAGCCGCCAGCGACGGGTGCCGGTGAGGTGCTCGTGCCACAAATTGGGGCTGTTGCCGTACATGCCGCCCAGGAACTGCTTGACCAGGTCATCATGGCGCAGCACCGCCGAGACTTCCGCCGCCAGCACCCGCGTCTGGGCCAGGCTCCAGCACGGCGGAATGCCGGCATGGGTCAGCACGGCATGATGTTCGGGAATATCCAGGAACAGGGGCTGGGCGCGCAGCCAGTCCATCAGCTCACGCCCGTCGGGGGCGGCAATCACCGGGCCGGTGCGGTCCTTCTTTTTAACAGGGCTGAAACCGTACCAGCCTGCCAGCAGATGCAGGTCATGGTTGCCCAGCACCACGCGCACGTTGTCGCCCATGGCCTTGACCTTACGCAGCACGCCCAGCGAATCCGGGCCGCGCGCCACCAGGTCGCCGGCCAGGAACAGCCGGTCAGCGTCGGGCTTGAAGCGGATTTCCTGCAGCAGCGCGTTGAATGATTCGGCGCAGCCCTGGATGTCGCCGATGGCGTAATCAGCCATAACCGCTCCTCAATGCACCATGCGCGGCACGGCCAGGCGGAAGACCGGAATCGGCGCCTCGAAGCGCGCGCCCGACTCGTCGATCATGCCATAGGAGCCCTGCATGCTGCCCACCGGCGTTTTCAGGATGGCGCCGCTGCTGTACTCATAGGTTTCGCCCGGTGCGATCGACGGTTGCTGGCCGACGACGCCGTCACCGCGCACTTCCTCGACCCGGGCTTCGCCGTCGGTTATGATCCAGTGGCGGGTCAGCAGCCGGGCGGGAATCTCGCCTTCATTGGTGATGGCGATGTGGTAGGCAAAGACAAAGCGCGCCTCGCCCGGATTGGATTGCTCGGGGACAAACTCCGAGGTGACATTGACGCGGATGGAATGCTCAGGACGGGACATGGAAATTCAGCCGGTTGGTCAGACGGACGTATTGTTCAACACTCAGGACTTCGCCGCGCAGGCCGGGATCAATACCGACCGCCGCAAAATCCTCATCGGTGGCCAGTGCTTTCAGCGCGTTGCGCAGGGTCTTGCGCCGCTGGTTGAACGCGGCCGCGACCACTTGCGCCAGCAAGGTTTCATTATCGCACGGCCAGGGCAGCGCGGCATGCGGTGTCAGGCGCACTACGGCCGATTGCACCTTCGGCGGCGGATTGAACGCCCCCGGCGGCACGGCCAGCAGCCAGTCGACGCGGCAGCGGTACTGCACCATCACCCCGAGGCGGCCGTAGTCGGGCGTGCCGGGTTCGGCGGCCAGCCGGTCCACCACTTCCTTCTGCAGCATGAAGCACATGTCCTGCACCCGGTTGCTGAAGGTCAGCAGGTGGAAAATCAGCGGCGTCGAGATGTTGTAGGGCAGGTTGCCGATGATGCGCAGCGGCTCCTCCGGGTTCGCGAGGGTGGCGAAATCGAAATCGAGCGCATCGGCCTGATGGATGTGCAGCGTGCCCTGGCCGGCAAAGGTCACTGGCAGGCGCGCCGCCAGATCGCGGTCCAGTTCCACCACATGCATTTCGTTGAGGAAGGGCAACAGATGGCGGGTGAGCGCTCCCAGGCCGGGGCCGATCTCCACGACCCGCTGGCCGGGCACCGGCGCAAAAATCTGGACAATGCGCCGGATGATGTTTTCGTCGTGCAGGAAGTTCTGGCCGAAGCGCTTGCGGGCGACATGGCCCTGCAACTCGTTTGACATGGCAAAGGGAGTCCGGTGAGTCTAAAGGCGAATTCTAGGGGAAAACGCGCCATTTGTCGCTCTTGACCGTCATAGCTTGCGGTAATCGACGCATTTGCGGCTTGGCGTTGGTGGCGTGCTATGGCAGTCTCAGGATCATAATCAGGGCGTCAGGCAAGACCGCCGACAGGAATCAATGTGGAAAACCCCGAAATCACTTCCGTGAATCGCGCCGAGCCGGGCGTGGTCACCGCCGCCGCACGGCTTGCCGACGCCGCCTTGGCGCCAGGCACCCGCGTCGGCAACTTCATCATTGACCGTGTGCTGGGGGTTGGCGGCTTCGGCATAGTCTATCGCGCCGAGCAGGATGTCACCGGCCGCCATGTCGCCATCAAGGAATTCTTTCCCTCCACCATGGTCGACCGCCTGGGCTCGCGGGCGGTGAGCCTGCACGCGGAGAGCGATGCCGAACTGTTTGCCCTGGGCATGCGCTGTTTCGTCAAGGAGGCGACACTGTTGTCCGGCTTGCACCATCCCGGCCTGGTGCAGGTTCTGCATTTCTGGGAGGAAAACGGCACGGCCTACATGGTGATGCCCCTGTACGAAGGCGAACCCTTGTCCTCGCACGCGCGGACACTGCCTCCCGAGCAGCTTCCCGCCCTGATTGACACGCTGATGGCCGGCCTGATGCCGGCGCTGGCCTATCTGCATGAGCGGCAGATCTACCATCGCGACATTTCGCCGGACAATGTCTTCATGCTGGCCAACGGGCAGCCGTTGTTGCTGGATTTTGGCGCGGCCCGCCGCATTGTCGACAAGTCGGAAAGCGTCACCGTCATCCTCAAGACCGGCTATGCCCCCATCGAGCAATACGACGAGGCGGGGCGGCAGGGCGCCTGGACCGATATCTATGCCTTTTCCGCATTGCTGTACAAGCTGGTGACCGGACAGGCGCCTCCGGCTTCCGCTGTCCGTGTCTGCCACGATACCGTCGAGCCGCTGGCGCGTACCCAGGCCGGACGTTTTTCCCCGGCAGTGCTGCGCGCCATCGACGCCGGCCTGGCGGTGCGGCCTGAGGACCGGCCGGTCTCCATCGCCGCCTGGCAACGTCTGCTGGAGCAGGAAGTGGATGCGCCTCCCCCCGAAGCGCCGGAGAAGGTTGTCATGTTCAGGTCGCCCGGCAGCGGTTCCGGCAAGCGTCGCACCGGCTTGCTGGCGTTGCTGCTGTTGACGGTCGTGGCGGCGGCCGGGGTCCGCTTCTGGCCGCAGAACCCGTCCCGGCAGGTCAGTCTGGAGGCCCGGCACCTGTACCAGGAACTCGACAAGGTCATGCCGACGCTGGAGCGCTCCCATCATGAGGCGGCGGCAAGGGTGGAGTATTACCGTCAGAAGCTGGCTCAGGGCCGGGATCCGGCGGCCATCGCCGGGCTGCGGGTGTCCTTGCTGGAGTCGGAAGAAGCCGAAGCCGTTGCCGCGGAGTCCCTCAAAGTCTATGCCGGGAAATTCCGCAAGGAACTGTCCATCGCGCGCAAGCGCTTGATGATGGCGGACAGCGCCCGGCAGCGCGGGGAAGCGGAAGCATCAGACCTGTTGTTCCAGTCCACGTGGCAGCAGCTTTCCGGACTCAAGGACTGGAGTGATGCCCAGGTCCTTGCCTTCGCCAACCGCCGCCAGGCCAGTATTCAGGCCCTCAACGGCGTCTGGGCGGAAACCGCCTGCGAGCGCGATGCCGCCAACTGGATCGTCAGCAATCTTGTCCTGCATGTCTCCGGCGCGGGCGATAAGCCCTCCGAGCAGGTCGTGGCGGTCCGGGAGGGTAAAGTCTATACCCGTGAGTTGCTGCCCAAGGACAGTCCGCAAGCGCCGGCCATCCTGGAATATGCCTGGGTGCGGGATAACCTGGTTCGCCGTCGGGAGGGCCGGAAGCAGACCCTGAAGCCTTGCGAGGTTGAATGAAAGAGCGTTGAATCAGCCGCTAAGGTTGCTGCGGGCGGCAGCCATTTCACCGGCCAGTTGCAGGGCGGCGCGCAGGCTGCCGGCTTCGGCCAGGCCGCTGCCCGCGAGGGTCAGCGCCGTTCCGTGATCGACCGAGGTGCGGATGATCGGCAGGCCCAGGGTGACATTGACCGCCTCGCCGAATCCCCGGGCCTTGAGCACCGGCAGACCCTGATCGTGGAACATCGCCAGTACGGCATCCGCGCCGGCCAGGTTCTTGGTCGTGAACAGGGTGTCGGCGGGCAGCGCGTCGCTCAGGTCGAGACCTTCGCGCCGCAACTCGGCCAAGGTCGGATTGATTACCGTGATTTCCTCCATGCCCAGATGACCGCCTTCGCCTGCGTGCGGATTGAGTCCGCATACCAGGATGCGGGGACGGGCAACGCCAAAATACCGCTGCAGGTCCTGGGCCAGGATGCGGATCACCTGCCGCAGGGATTCCGGAGTGATCGCATCCGGCACCGCCCGCAACGGCAGGTGGGTAGTTGCCAGCGCCACCCGCAAGCCGGGACAGGCCAGCATCATGACGACCTTGGCCACGCCGGAACGTTCCTGCAGGAATTCGGTGTGACCGCTGAAGGCGATGCCCGCGTCATTGATCACGGACTTTTGCACCGGCGCGGTCACCATGCCCGCCGCCGACCCGGCCAGGCAGGCGTCGGTGCTCCGCGCCAGCATCTCCACCACATAGGCGCTGTTGCGACTGTCCAGTTGCCCCGGCGTGACCGTCGTCCGCAGCGGCACCGGCCACACCGGCAACTGTCCGGGAGTCCAGGGCGGCAGGGCGTCTCCCGGTTGCCAGTAGACAACCCGGCAAGGCAGGCCGAGGCGGGCGGCACGCTGCCGCAGCAGTTCGGGGTCGGCCACGGTCACGACCGGGAACCGGGGCGGATGTTGGGCCAACATGAGGCAGAGGTCGGGACCGATACCGGCGGGTTCCCCGGACGTCAGCAGCAGGGGGGCTGACATCAGGGCTGGGGCTCCGCCTTGATTTCCACATAGGCTTCGGCGCGGATTTCCCGCAGCCACAGTTCCAGTTCCTCATCGAATTTGCGGCCGTAAAGCGCCTGACGGGCCAGGTTGCGGCGGTATTCCTGTGTCAGGTCCTGATCCCGCTCTCCCAGCACCTGCAGGATGTGCCAGCCAAAGGGACTTTCAAACACCGGACTGAGCCCGTTGATCGCGGTCTGGTTCATCATGGCGTCAAAGCTGGGCACCATTTCACCCGGCGATACCCAGCCCAGATCACCGCCGTTGCGGGCCGAACCGGGGTCGTCGGAATAGGTGCGCGCGAGGTCGGCAAAATCACCGGGCGACTTCTCCAGCCTGGCGCGAAGGTCCGCCGCCTTTTGTTGGGCATCTTCCAGGCTCAGGACTTCCGAGGGCTTGACCAGGATATGGCGGACCTGGCGCTGGTGAACCACCATCGTGCCGGCGCCGCGACGATCAAGCAGGGCCAGCACATGAAATCCGGCCGGTGTCCGCACCGGGCCGGCGTATTCGCCTTTCTTCAGGCTGCGTACCTGCTCGGCAAAGACCACGGGCAGTTGCGCCTCTTTCCGCCAGCCCAGGTCACCGCCATTGAGCGCGCTCTCACTGCTGGAGAAGCGGGCGGCAACCTGTTGCAGTGTCTGCCCCCCGCGCAGCGCGGCCAGGGCTTGCTCCGCCTTCTGCCGGGCGATGTCCTGCTGTTGCGGGGTGGCGGCCTCGGGGACGCTGATCAGGATATGAGCCAGCCGGTACTCCGTGGCCAGCGCCTCGGCGCCAACGGGGGAGGCCAGAAAGCTGTCAATGTCCTGATCGCTAATGCGGATGCGGTCCTGCAGTCGGCGGTTGCGATAGCGGCTGACCACCATTTCACCGCGCACCTGCTCCCGCACCTGGTTGTAGCTGCCGGGTTTCTCACCTTCCAGTCGCTGGCGGAACTCCGACAGCGTCATGCCGTTCTGGCGGGCAATGTCCGTCAGCGACGCATTCAGCGAGTTGTCATCAATGCGCACGCCGGCGCGCTCGGCCTGGCCTTGCTGCAGGCGTTGCAGGATCAACTGCTCGATCACCTGTTTGCGCAGGTCGGCCGCATCGGGCAGCGTCTGCCGCCGGTTCCGGAACTGGAGTTCGATATCGGCTTCCCGCTGCACCACTTCACTTTCCAGAATCACGTCGTCGTCAACCACCGCCGCGATGCGGTCAAGAGGCGTCCCGGCGAAAACCGGGGCGGAGAGCAGGGCAAGCGTCAGGAATGCCAGTGAAATGCGCATCAGCGGTAATCTCGAAAGGAAGTAGGGGGGGAATTCTGCAATTGCGTGTAGCCGAACACCTTGTTGGCCAGCAGGTCATTGATGCTGGAGGAAATACCGGCCAGCCCTTTCAGCGAAACCTCAATGAACAGGGCCGAGCGCAGCAGGTCGGAAACGCTGATGTCGTCGGGATCGGTCAGGAATTGGCGGCGATACAGCGAGAGGCTCCAGCAGCAGGCGTCATAGCGCACGCCGAGCAGGCTGTCCTGGGTGTCCTTGTTCTCCAGGTCATACTGGATCATGCCCAGCGCCAGCCATTGCGGACTGAGCGGCTGCACGAAGGAGGCGCTGGCCTGGCTCAGCGCCTTCTGGTTGAGGGCGGCAATTTCGCGGCGGTAGCCATAACCGATATTGAAAAGGCGGCGTTCTTCCTCGGAGACATAATGCAGTTGCAGGCCAAGCTGGGCGGCCTGCAGTTCCGGCGTCCACAGGCTGTCTGCGGTGCCTGACCAGTGGTCGTCAAAACCGGCCGCCAGTTCGCCCGCCAATCCCGATGTCGAGGAAGTGGCGACCGGGTCGGTGGCGTTGAGGCGGACCAGGCGGTCGCGCATGTAGAAAACCTCGCCCAGCGACGCTCGCAGGCGTTCCCGGCCATGCTGCCTGTCCAGCCAACGCGTGGTCAGGCCCAGCGAAATCTGGTTGGCGTCATCGATCCGGTCTCCCCCCGAAAAGCGGCTGCCCCGGAACAGCTGGGCGAAGCTGAAGGTCGAGGTGGCGGTATCGAAATTCGGCAGCGCATCCTGATTGGTGTAGGGGGAATAAACGTAAAAAACGCGGGGTTCGAGCGTCTGCACAAACTTGCTGCCCACGCGCTCCAGCGTCAGTCCGCTGTCCAGCGTCATCACCGGCGTATTGATGATATCGGGATTGACGGCATTGTCATCCAGGCGGTAGGCCAGCTGGCGGGCCGTCAGGCTCGGCTGCACATAGCCCCAGGGTTCCTGCTTGCGCCAGGTCACGCCCGGCTCCAGCCGCCAGCGCACGCCATTGACCGCCACGCCGCTGCCATCGTTGACGGTGCGGCTGAAGTGCGTCAGTTCACTGAGCAGTGACATCGAGAACCCTTGGCCCAGCGGCTTGCTTCCGCGCATCAGAACCTGCGGCAGGCGGGCATAGGGCTTGCTGATATCGGTCAATTGCGGATCAATGGTCTGGAAGCCCTGAACCCGTCCCAGCAGGCTCCAGCCGGCGCCGGTATATTCCAGCTCGCCGGTGCGTTCCTGGTGCGTGGTGTTGCTCTGGCTGATGTCGGTGCCCAGGTCGGTGAAATAGGCATTGTCCGAGACATAGCCGGCGGTAGCGCTCATGCGCACGGCTTCGCGCCGGTATTGGTGTCGCCAGCTCGCCCGGCGTCGGTCGGCATCCTGGTAGAGGTTGTCTCCCGGCAGCATCGCCAATTGCAATTCTCCTTCGCCGACCCGCTCGAACAGGTAACGGAATTCCCCGTCCGCCATCACGCCCCGTCGCGAGAGCAGGCGCGGCGTCAGCGTCAGGTCATAGTTGGGCGCCAGGTTCACGTAGATGGGTTGCGCGAAGTCGAAGCCGCCGTCGTTGGTGGTGCCAAAGCGGGGGACCAGCAACCCCGTCATGCGGCGGTCATCAATCGGGAAGTTGAAATAGGGAATGTTGACCAGCGGCACATCGAGGATGTGCAGCTTGGCCTGACGCACGGTGCCGCGCCCTGTGGTCGGGTCCAGCTTCAGTCGCCGCGCCGAAAAATGCCATACCCGTTGATCCGGTTCACAGGTTGAATATTCCACCCGGGCAAAACCCAGTTCACCGTTTTCCTTGCGATCGATGGCGGTCGCCTTGCCGTGGGCATTGAGCAGGGTTGACACAAACTCGACGCTGTCGAGATGCGCCGTCTTGCCGCTCAGGTCCAGGTCGGCCTGCTGTCCCGCCAACACCAGTCCCGGTTCAGCCAGCAGGATGTTGCCGGTAAAGCGGCCATTGTCGCGACCGGTGGATAACTCCGCGTCATCCGCCTCGATAACCCGACCGGGTTGGGTGATGCGCACGTTGCCGCGCAAGCGCGAGGCACCGTCGGGGTCAAAATAGACCCAGGCCGCTTCCCCCTCGACCGGGTTCTCATCCGGTTTGCCGGGGCGGACGGAGAGGGGAATGGGCGTGACCCAGGCGCCATGACAGCCCTTGTTCACCGGAGGACGCTCATGCTCCGGCCGGGCGGCGATTGCTTCGGCATCCATCCAGCCCAGTCGGGCAAGGTTGATGGCTTCGCCTGCGTCAGCCAGCGCGGGAAGGAGGGAAAGCAACAAGAAAATCGGGGTCCGGCGCATCATGCAACTTGGGTTCAGGGCAAAGCTCGGGGATAATAGAAAACTTCGCCCCTTTCAGCCATGAGTTTTTGTAATGGAAGATTGCGCCATCGCCGTCGATCAACGTCGTCACGCCCTTAATGCCTGGTCGTCAGGCTGGGTCAGGACCCATACGCCGTTTCAACCTGCCGCCGAGCTGGAGGTAGTCTCCGGCGATGCCAGCTTCCGGCGCTATTTCCGCTTGCGGCATGACCACGGCAGCCTTATCTGTGTCGATGCGCCGCCCGACAAGGAAAACTCGCGACCTTTTGTCGCCATCGCCCGCGCCCTGTTTGCGCATCAGGTTCATGTGCCCGAAGTCATCGCGGTGGATTTCGAACAGGGTTTCATGTTGCTCAGCGATCTGGGGGATACCCTGCTGCGCGCCTGCCTGACCGAGACGACCGTCGATGAGATGTACGGTCAGGCGATGGAGGAGTTACTGCATTTGCTGACCAGTCCCCCGCCGCAGGACTATGCCTTGCCGCCTTATGATCATGACCGGCTGATGCTGGAAATGTCATTGTTCCGCAACTGGTTTGTCGAGTGTTATCTAGGCCTGGCGCTTTCGTCGGAGGAAGAAACCCTGATTGACGACACCTGTTACCGCATCACCCGCGGCGTGCTGGAGCAGCCCACGGTCTTTGTCCATCGCGATTATCACTCCCGCAACCTGATGGTGCTGCCGACGGGGCGGCTGGGTGTCATCGATTTCCAGGATGCGGTCACCGGCCCGATCACCTATGACCTGGTGTCGCTCCTGCGCGACGCCTATGTGGAGTGGCCGGTTGAGCGCGTGAACGGCTGGGTGGAGCAGTTCCGCAATCGCCTGTTGCGGGTCGGCCAGATTGGCGAGGATGTCGATGCCGAGGCGTTTCTGGCCTGGTTTGACTGGATGGGCGCGCAGCGCCACCTCAAGGTGCTGGGCATCTTTGCCCGACTCAGTCTGCGCGATGGCAAGCATGGTTATCTCAGCGACATACCGCTGGTATTCAAGTACCTGCTCCATGAGATTGCCGATTATCCGGATTTGCGCGAGTTCAGCCACTGGCTGCGGACGCGGATTTTGCCCGCGTATCTCGAAAAATACCCGGCCGCCGCTGCTCTGCTCCAGGCCGGGGCACCCGCATGAAGGCGATGATTCTGGCCGCCGGACTGGGAAACCGCATGCGGCCGCTGACGCTGACCACTCCCAAGCCCCTGCTCCCGGTGGGCGGAAAGCCATTGATCGTGTGGCACATTGAAGCCTTGCGGTCGGTCGGGGTCACGGATCTCGTCATTAATACCGCCTGGCTGGGGGAGCGCCTGCATGAAGCGCTTGGCGATGGCTCCGCTCATGGCGTGACCATTACCTGGTCAGACGAAGAGGAGCCGCTGGAAACCGCCGGCGGCATCCTGCGGGCATTGCCATTCTTGGGCGGGGAGCCTTTTCTGCTGGTCAATGGCGACATCTGGCTGCGCTATGACTTTACCCGCCTGCGCGACCGGGCGCTGAACGATGGTCTGGCGCACCTGTTGCTCGTTGACAATCCCGCCCAGCATCCCGAGGGAGACTTTGCGTTCAGCCGGGGATCGGAAAGCCCCTTGATCCAGCCGGAGGGCGGAGAGCGCTATACCTTTGCCGGCATCAGCCTGATGTCGCCCCGGCTGTTTGACGGTTTGCCGCCCGGCAAGACGCCGCTGGCACCGTTGCTGCGCGAGGCGATTGCCGCCGGACGGGTCAGCGGTGAATATCACCCCGGTCCCTGGGTGGACGTGGGGACACCCGAACGCCTCCGGGCGCTGGAAGACGCCATCCAGACCGGACAAATTAGATCAC
>CAZPZK010000065.1:0-11122 GCA_964591095.1 uncultured Moraxellaceae bacterium
CGTTGCTGTAGAACGGGTCGGCAAACAACTCGACGGCGGAGTGCCAGGTGGATACCGGGCCGGGCAGTTCGTGGCGGAACTGCGATAGCATGGCCCAGGCAACAATAAACAGCGCCAGTCCCAGCACGGGCGGAAAGGCCCACTTCACAAAGGCGGCGGGTTTGACCGCAAAAGCCGGTAACGCGGGCTTCTTCATCAGGGGGGCCTTCTTTTCAGCGGTTTCTGTCAAAGTGGCAGTCATAGTCAATTCTCCGGTCAATCGGTCTTAGACCTTGATGGCAAAACCGCTGGCGTAGGCCTTGGGATTGGAACCGTCCCATACCTTGCCATCGAACAACTTGCTGGAGCGCATCGGGTTGGCCGGGACCGCGACGCCAACCTGGCTTGCCGCCTGCTTGTACAGTTCGATCTGGTTGATGCCCTTGGCCACGGCCAGATAGTCCGGATCAGACTTGAGCAAGCCCCAGCGGCGGTGCTGCGTCAGGAACCACATGCCGTCGGACAGGTACGGGAAGCTGACCAGCCCGTTATCAAAGAACTGCATCGGATGGGCATCCTTCCACTTGCGGCCGATACCGTTGTCGTAGTTGCCGAGGAAGCGCTGTTCGATGACCTGTTCCGGGGCATTGACGTAGGACTTGTCGGCGATCAGCTTGGCGACGGAGGAACGGTTCTTCAAGTCGTCGATGTAACGTGAGGCTTCCAGCACCGCCATCAGCATGGCGCGGGCGGTGTTGGGGTATTGCTGGACAAAGGCGCGGGTGCAACCCAGCACTTTTTCGGGATGGTCGGCCCAGATGTCCTGGGTGGTGGCGGCGGTAAAGCCGATGTTGTCGTAGATGGCGCGCGCGCCCCACGGCTCGCCGACACAGTAGCCGTCCATGTTGCCGACGCGCATGTTGGCCACCATTTGCGGCGGCGGCACGACGATGGTCTTCACATCCTGCATCGGGTGGATGCCGTAGGCAGCCAGCCAGTAGTACAGCCACATGGCGTGCGTGCCAGTCGGGAATGTCTGGGCGAAGGTGTATTCGCGCTTGTTGCTGTCGATCATGCGCTTGAGCGATTTGCCATCCACGACGCCCTGTTCCTTGAGCTGGTTGGACAAGGTGATCCCCTGACCGTTCTGGTTCAGCGTCATCAGCACTGCCATGTCGCGGGCCGGTCCGCCGATGCCCATCTGCACGCCGTAAACCAGGCCGTAGAGCACATGGGCGGCATCCAGTTCGCCATTGAGCAGCTTGTCGCGGACACCGGCCCAGGAGGCTTCCTTGCTCGGGGTAATCTTGATGCCGTATTTCTTGTCAAAGCCCAATACGGAAGCTACGACAATGGGAGCGCAGTCGGTCAGCGGAATGAAACCGATCTTGACCTCGGTTTTTTCCGGCTTGTCGCTGCCTGCGGCCCAGGCGGTGGTGTTGACACTCATGGAAGCCCCTCCCAGTAGTCCGGCGCCCGCTGCCAGCACGGATTTCTTCAGGAAATCACGGCGGGATTGTCCCTCAACGGCAGCATCGGCCAGCGGATCGATTGTCTTGGTCATGTGATCTTCAGGAATCTGCACCATGATGTAATACCTCGTCGTTTCACGGAAAAAAGGCAAAAAAAAGGCGTCCCTCGGCTGCAAGCCTGAGGACGCCATTGTCCCAACCATTTGCAGATGCCCAAGGAGCGCGTTCAGGCATCGGAGCGGCGGCCAACACTGGCCAAAATTGCTCTCACGAATATTATTGCAACACCCGTGCCAACCTTGTTTCTCCCTGCATTTTCCGGTGAAACACTGTTTTGGTGCTGTTTATGCGTTTTTTTGAGTCACTGCACCGAAACGGACGCCAAGACGCGGATGCCCCGGCCTGATGGTTCGTGATCAGTTATTGGGCAATATCCGGTAAATGGTTGATCCCATCACGGCCACCGGAAAAGAACAGGGTAAACAGGGGGAATCAGGTAGCGCTGCAGGCAATCATTGGTTGTTATTTTACTGAATTGATTAAAGTCACGTTTTCGGTGCATGGCTGGGGGATTTGCTTCATGAATGGGCCAGGCGTATTTTCGGCATAAAAAAACCGCCTGACGGCGGTTTGGATGGGTTGGTTGGGAAACGGCTATGCCAGCAGTTCATTCATCGCCAGCAGTTTTTGCGCCACATCAATAATGCGGATGTTGCGGTCCATCGCCATCTTGCGCATCGCGTGGTAGGCCTCGGCCTCGTTCATGTCGCGCAACTGCATCAGGATACCCTTGGCGCGCTCCACCACCTTGCGCTCGTTGAGTTTCAGTTCGGCTTCCCGGATTTGCGACAGCAGGGCCTGATCCTGCTCAAAGCGGGCTTGCGCCACTTCCAGCACCGCGCCCAGGCGGTGCGGATCGATATCCTCGACGACGTAGGCGGATACCCCGGCCTTGATCGCGGCCTTGATCGCGGCAGGCTGGCTGTCTTCGCTCACCATGACGATGGGTCTCGGTTCGTGCTGCGTCATCACGCAAATCTGTTCCAGCACATCGCGGCTGGGAGACTCGGTATCGATGATGACGGCATCGGCCTTCAATTCCGCTACGCGCTTGGGAATCATCAGCGCGGAAATGACTTCTTCCACCACTTCACAGCCGGCCAGTACCAATGCGGTGCGCAAGCGACCGACCTGCTTGGGGGTATCGTTGACCAAAAGGACTCTTAACATCGCCCTGCTCTCCTGGGTATTGCCAGCTACGAAGCAAACACCATGCCAATCGGACAGGAAACAGGGTAAATGGCGAGCAAACAGTTCGATGGAGGTCCACAAAGAGAAACTCCCGCCGGGCGGGAGTTTTTGTGATCAGGGATCAGACGATTTCGGCTTTGTCCTCGGGGACTTTTTTGCCTTTGTCCCGCAGCAGGATTTTCTTGCCGCCCTGAGGATTGACCTCATCATAGACTTGCAGGGTCACCGTGGCCTGCTCCAGCAACACCCCGAAGGGGCTGTCATACGGCTGGTCATCAGTCAGGGCCTCCCAGATACGGGCGTGGATCCACGGGTGTGCCTGGATGCTGACATGCAGCTCGCCCGCCTTCTTGCCGCGCATGCTCAACCAGTCTCGCAGCTTGCGGTGCATGCGCTCACGCTTTTCCTTGAATTCCTCGATGTCATCGCAGGAAAACGTGAGGGTATAAATATACTTGCGGAAGAAGAAATTGCCGCCGATCTCCTCGTGCACCTTGAAGAACGGCTCGTAGGGCTTGCGTTCCGCCGTGGTGTCCTGGGCCGCGACAGGAGCTTGCCCGGCGCGGGGCGCGCCTTCCAAGGCGAGACTGAGGGCTGCGGCGGTCATTTTGGGCGCCTGGGCCTGGGCTGGCGGCATCTGTTGCACCGGCGCCTTCAGCAGGTTGTCAATGAATGACATCACCTCGTTGCCGTTCTGGAAACGGTTCTTGACATCCTTGGCCAGCATGCGGTCAATCAGTCCCTGATAGCGGGACAGTTCGCCCTGCAGGCGGGGAACCGGCTCCTGGCAATGCTTGATCGCCAGTGAAATGGTATCGGAGGCGGAGAATGGCGGCTTGCCGGTGAGCATTTCGAACAGCATGATGCCCAGGCTGTAGAGGTCGGCGCGACCGTCCACCTTCATGCCGCGCGCCTGTTCCGGGCTCATGTACTTGGGCGTGCCGACGGTGGAGCCGATCTGTGTCAGCTGGCTTTCGGCCTGCATGTCGCGCGCAATGCCGAAGTCGGTAAGGATGGCATCGTCATTATGGGCGCGGAACAAGACATTGTCGGGCTTGATGTCACGATGCACCACGCCGCGTGAATGGGCCAGGCCCAAGGCGTCCGCCAGTTGGCGGGTGATGCGCAGGGACTCGTAGGGCGTCAGCCCGCCATTGGCGATGCGCGAACTGAGGTCGCCGCCGGTGTGGTACTCCATCGCCAGGTAATGGTAGTTGTTGTGCGAGCCGACATCATAAACCGTGACGATGTGCGGGTGGGACAAGGCCGCCACCATGCGCGCTTCGCTGCTGAAACGCTCGGGGAATCCGGGTTCGGCCACCAGATGTGGCGCCATGACCTTGAGGGCCACTTCGCGGCCAAAGGACTCCTGGATAGCCAAGTATACCGTGGCCATCCCGCCCTTGCCCAATTCGCGAACTATCTTGTACCCGGGTAATTCTAGACTCATGATTTCTGGCTAAACCTTTCTTGTTGTCCCGTGTTGATGCTATCCGAGCTGAGCCTTGTGCCGGCGGCGGGTATTGAGGTGAATGACCTTGCCGAGACGCTGCTCTTCCTGTTGTTGCTGTTGTTGCGTGATCTTGGCCAGACAACGGTCCAGCGTCTGGCCGACCTTGGCATGGGTCTGGATCATGGCGATCTTGGGCCAAGTCACCCTTTCCGCCTGTGTCCGGAACCAAACCAGGGTCTTTTTGTCCAGATTCTGCAGCATAAAGGAATAATGCCGTGGCGTGTACTTGGCGACAATGGTGACATCGCCATAGTAGCGCTGACCTATTATACCGTATCCGTGATCCATGAGTTGCCTGATGATTTCAATACCGGTGCGTTCCCGCATGAAATCGAGCATGCCCATGCCCAGCATCTGAAACTGGGCGCGTGCGACTTTCTTGGGCCAGGAGCGCAGCCGGCCCTTTTCCAGGCGCTCGCGGTCGGATTGCATGAAGGGAACGATATGCGGGTTGACCTGACTGGCGATGAAGAAGTTGACGTTGAACAGGCGCGCCAGACGCTGTCGCGGCAGGTCGGTGCGCACGGAACCGTCCACCCACTGCTTCAGGGGCATATAGGGCTGATAGTCGCCCTGCTCGGTCTTGGTGGTCAGCGTGACGGCCGGAAACAGGATCGGCACGGCGCAAGAGGCCAGCGAGGCGCTCCACATCAGCAGGTAGGGCGAGGTCAGCTCGTTCATCAGCCGCGCCTTGTTGTGGGTGGCGTGCACCGGTGAGACCGTGATGTTGACGTGGCGGCCGGTGCGGGCGAATCCCTCTTCAAAAGTGTATTCGCCGATATTGTTGCGCAGGAATTTTTCCAGCTGCCGCTGGTCGGCAAAGCCCTGCCCCAGCATGCCGTCGCGGAGACGCTTCCAGGTCCAGGCATGCAGGTAGAGGCCGTCGCCGTCATAGAAGCCTTCCAGCTCCTCGTTGGTATGCGTGCCGATGATGGAGGCGACGATCGATCCGGCGCTGGAACCGGAAATGACCTTGGGCAGCAGGCCCTGTTCGTGCAGGGCCTTGCAGACGCCGATATGCCACAGCCCCAGCGTGGCGCCGCCGGACAGCATCAGCGAGGGCTGCCCGTAACTGTGATAGGTGTCTTCAAAAAACCGGCGCTTCTGCTCCAGGCTCAGGAAGTCGGTCTCGGCATCGCACAGGTGCTCCAGCGACAGGCAGACCTGATCGATGTAGTCCTCGATCAGGCGCTTGGTGCCGACATGGGCGTAGGAATACAGCAAGGGATTGCCGATGTTGCCAAGGTCGTGATGCAGGCCTTCGCGCAGGGAACGCATCAACTGGCGGTCGTCCTGCTGGCGCATGTTGCGGCGCAGGCTCATCAGCCGGTCCCGGATCAGGTCGTGATTGTAATAATCCGAGGCGTTATCCAGTTTCCACAGGTCAAGGCCGGTCAGCGCATCCAGTTCCAGGCCGATTTCCTTCCATTCGGCGTAGGTGGCGGCTTGGTCGAGGGCCTGGCGCAGCAGGCTGATCTTGTTCTTCAGCAACATGGGCGGTCGCTCCCGCGAGGCAGGTTAATGACAGCCAGCCGGTTCCGGAAACAGGCGGTTTCCGGGATCGATCCTTTACCATGCCGGACAGGTTATCGGGAAAATACATGATTTTGGACGGGGGTGACAGGTCCGGTTGATGAAAGCTGACTTTTTAACGACCAGAAGAATCGTCAAGGCGGGCAAACAGTTGATTTCCGGACGCTTCCCCAACCGGAAAGCGCCCGGATGCCCCTGCGTGGCGGGTCAGTGGGTGGCTTCCCATGCCGTGAGGTTTTTGCGGGCGGCGGCCAGGACGTCCGTGCTCATGTTGAGCTCCAGGACATCGCGCGCTTGTCCGGCCTCGGGAATGCGGTCGGCGGAGAGGCTGAAGTAGAGCCAGGCGCGCGCGTCATCGCGGGGTACGCCCTTTTCCCCCAGATACATCAGGCCGAGCCGGTACTGGGCAGTGTCGTTGCCCATTTCCGCCGCGCGCTGGTAATAAGGAATGGCCGCTGCCTTGTGGTTCAGGTCTTCGCTGTAATGCTGGCCCAGGGCCACCAGCGCATCCTCATGACCTTGAGCCGCCGCTTTTTCGTACCATTCCACGGCGGTTTCGATGTTTTGAGGAACGCCGATGCCGGCGTCGTACATCTCGGCGAGCTGGACCTGCGCCTCGGCAAAGCCCTTGAACGCGGCCTGCCGGTACCAGGAGGCGGCTTGCTCCGGCAGGCGCAATCCTTCATCCAGGATGCGTCCGAGCAGGGTCATGGCCGCGAGGTCGCCGTTGCGGGCCAGTGGCTCGACCAGGGTTTGCGCGGCGGCAAATTCCCGGTTCTCAAAGGCCAGCATGGCATCGTCAAAGGGAGCGGCCCAAGAGATGGCGGGCAGGAGCAGCAGCATTCCAAGCGTGGCGCGAAGGGAGGTTTTCATGCGATCCGGTCGAAAACGTAACGATTTGTGTATTATAGCGGTGCCCAGACCGTTCCGGAAATGCAACTCATGAATTTATCCGCCGATTTCATCCAGGAGTTACAGTGGCTTGTTGCCCAGGCGCGCCACATGATGCCGCCGGTTCCGCCCGCGCCGGACTGGCAGCAGGGACTGGCCTTTCGTTGGCGGATATCCGGTCAGGCCGGTTATCTGGAAACCGTGCGTGACCTCAGCCCGGTCCGCCTGAGTGATTTGTGCGGTATTGATCGGCAGAAGGCGGAAATCACCCGCAACACCCGCCAGTTTGTGCAGGGGCGTCCCGCCAACAACGTCCTGCTCACCGGCGCTCGCGGCACCGGCAAATCATCGCTGGTCAAGGCGCTCCTCAATGAGTTTGCTGAAGATGGCCTGCGGGTGATCGAAGTCGATCGTGATCACCTGAATGACCTGCCCGACATCATCAGCCGGATTGCCGATCGCCCGGAACGCTTTCTGATTTATTGCGATGATTTGTCCTTTACGGCCGATGACGCCAGCTACCGCACCCTGAAAACCACTCTGGATGGCGGCCTGCACGCGGGCAGTGACAATGTGCTGATCTATGCCACCAGCAACCGCCGGCATTTATTGCCCGAGTTCATGAGTGACAATCTGCAGTCGGGCACGGGAGATAACGGCGAGTTGCACCCCGGCGAGGCGGTGGAGGACAAGATTTCGCTGTCGGACCGCTTTGGTTTGTGGTTGTCATTCTACGCCATGGATCAGGACGCTTATCTCGACATTGCCCGGCACTGGCTTTCGGCTCACGGCCTGGACTGGAGCGAGGAGGCGCGGATGGCCGCGCTGCAATGGGCGCAGGGCCGCGGCAGCCGGTCCGGTCGCAGCGCCGCCCAGTTTGCCCGCGACTGGGCGGGCCGGTTTCCGTTAAAAGACGCTGGCGGCTTGTAACCGCGACGGGTGCAAGGCAGAATCCCCCCACTCCCGGCGGGGATTCCGCCATTGATACCGACTTGCACGAGAACGACTATGGGCGCCCAGTGGAAAGCCAAACATAAAGAAGCCGCCGCCAATGCCAAAGGCCGCATTTTTGGCAAACTCTCCAAGGAAATCATGATTGCCGCCCGCAATGGCGCCGACCCGGCGATGAATCCCCGGTTGCGTCTGGTGGTGGAGCAGGCCAAGAAGTCGTCCATGCCGCGTGAAACTCTGGAGCGCGCGATCAAGAAAGGCGCCGGCCTGCTGGGCGACAATGTGCACTTTGAACGCCTGACCTATGAAGGCTTTACCCCGCACCGCGTGCCGGTGATCGTCGAGTGCCTGACCGATAATATCAATCGCACCGTGTCCGAGATCCGTGTCCTGTTCCGCAAGGGCCAATTGGGGGTTTCCGGATCGGTCGCCTGGGATTTTGATCACCTGGGCATGATTGAAGCCACCCCGGCGACGCCGGGCGCCGATCCCGAGCTGGCCGCCATTGAGGCCGGAGCCCAGGAGTTTGAGCCGGGCGATGAAGGCGATACACTGTTCCTGACCGATGCCGCTGATCTGGATGCGGTAGTGCATGCCCTGCCCCAGTTCGGATTCAATGTACACTCCGCCAAGCTGGGTTACCGCGCCAAGAACCCGGTGACGCTGAGCGACGCCGAGCGCGAGGAGGTCGAAGCGTTTCTGGATGCCCTCGACGGACATGACGACGTGCAGAACGTTTATGTCGGTCTGGCATGAATCCCGACGCGGTTAACGCGCACTTGATGTGACAAGGCCCGGAATGACCGGGCCTTGTCACATTTTCACGGCGGGAGTCATGCAAAGCCCGCCCCACCTTGTTTATCGAGCGGTTTTTTGTTAGTTTCTAGTCAAATTAAATGGATAGTGTCCGTTATCTTTTTGGGTGGCCGATCTTGCGCCCGGATGCGGCAGTCCATCCTCTACCCCCAATACGGCCCGCTTGATCCCAGGAATCCGCCATGTCCCAATTGACCACCATCCTCAAGGCCAAAGCTCAACTGGCCGCCCTGAAACTCGCCGTCACCGTACTGCCGGTGCCCCGCCCCATGGTACTGCTGGGTCCGGAATCCGCGCTGCGCTTGTGCGCCACCATTTCCCATGTCGGCGCGCGCAAGGTGCTGGTTGTCACGGACAGCGTGTTGCACAAATTGGGCGTGATTGACCCGTTGACGACCCGTCTCGCCGAGCATGGGGTGGATGCCCTGGTGTTTACCGGGGTGACTCCCGATCCGACCTTCAGTGTTGTCGAGCATGGCTTGTCGATGCTGCGCGCGGGGCGTTGCGACGCGGTGCTGGCGGTTGGCGGCGGGTCGTCGATCGATGCCGCCAAGGTCATTGCCTTGGCGGCTTCCAATGGCAAGACGCCGCAGCAGCTGATCGGCGTGCTCAAGGGCCGCAAGCCTTCCTTGCCGTTGTTTGTCGTGCCGACCACCGCCGGAACCGGATCGGAAGTGACCGTGGGCGCGGTGATCTCCGATGACCGGACACACCAGAAAGGTCTGGTTATTGATTCCAAGGTGGTGCCGCTGGCGTCCGCCATCGACCCCCTGATCATGAAAGGCATGCCGCGTGGCATTACCGCTGATACCGGTATGGATGCCCTGACCCATGCGCTCGAAGCCTGGGTCAGCGATTTTGCCAGCGCGGAAAGTGATTACTATGCCGGTTCCGCCGTGCGCATGATCTTCAATCAACTGCCGGTGGCGTTTGCCGATGGCGGCAATCTGGAGGCCCGCGAGGCGATGGGACTGGCGGCGCATTATGCCGGTTTGGCGCTGAATCAGGCCGGTTTGGGCTATGTCCACGCTATTGCGCACCAGTTGGGCGCGCATTGCGGCGTGCCCCACGGACGGGCCAACACCATCGTGCTGCCCTATATCCTGGAGTTTAACCGCCAAGTATCGGAGAAGCGGCTGGCAGAGCTGGCGCGCCTGACCGGGCTGGCTGATGCCGGTGTCGATGATGCCGAGGCCGCCGATCGCCTGATCCGGCAGGTTCGGACCCTGATCCATGACCTGAACATCGATACCCGCGTGCCCGGACTGGATCCCTCGCATTTCCCGGCCATGATCAAGAGCGCCTTTGCCGAAGCGCACGGCACCTATGCCGTGCCCCGCTACATGGAGCCTGATGAGGCCCTGGCCATCCTTCGCGCCTTGCATGCCGCTTGAGGCGCCGGGCGGAAATCAGGCGACGGGCGCAATGACAAAGGGCATACCGGCGCTTTGCACCGTGTAGGCCTCGGTCCCGTCCACATCCCGGATTTCCGCCCACTCCACCAACTGGTAAAAGACATTGCGATGCACCAGGGCGTCCAGGCGGTCGCGAACCCGGATATAGGGTCTGGGTTCGCCATCCGCCGAATACTCGACGCGTAAAGGATGCCCGGCGTCGGCTATCAGCACGTCGTCGGTCAGGGTGGTGAAACGCAGGTAAGTGACGCCCGCATCCTCCACACGTTCAACGGTAACAGCGACAAACGGGGCATCGTCGACCGTGATGCGCACCTTTTCCACCGGCGTGACCAGATAATAGTCGTCATCTTCCCGGCGCAGGATGCTGCTGAACAGCTTGACCAGCGGCTTGCGCGTGATCGGGCTGCCTTGGTAATGCCATTCGCCATTGGCCAGGATCCGCATCGGCAGGTCGCCGCAAAACGGAGGATGCCAGAGGTGCACCGGGGGCGGGCCCTTGCGCGGCCGGCCGTTTTCGTCCTGAAGGAGACGGTCAATCGCCAGGGGATCGGCGCTGATTTGTGACTGCCGGGTCATTTCGTACACTTCCCAATCATTGTCTTACAAAATACCGTATAAAAAGTTGGCCTTTGCGGGTTGTGCTTTTATACTACGCGCGCTTTCCGCTCCGGCGGGAATAAAACTTGCATTCAACATGGTACGCGTCACCGACCGCTTTGCAAATGGTCCGGCGCGCGCCCGAAGGGTCCCTTGGCGGACCTGTATCTTCTGTGCCCTGAGGAGAGTGTCGTGGAAAGAGAATCGATGGAGTTTGACGTCGTCATCGTCGGCGGCGGCCCTGCCGGTCTGTCGGCAGCCATTCGTTTGCGTCAGCTGGCCATTGAAACCGGCCACGACATTTCGGTGTGTCTGGTGGAAAAAGGCTCCGAAATCGGCGCGCACATCCTGTCCGGCGCCGTGTTCGAACCGCGGGCCCTGGACGAGCTGTTCCCCAACTGGAAGGCCGAAGGCGCTCCGCTCAACACGCCCGTGACCGGTGACGAAATCCACCTGCTGTTCAGCGAGACCAAGAGCAAGCTGATGCCGGCCTGGGCCATTCCCAAGCCGATGCACAATGAAGGCAATTATGTGGTCAGTCTGGGCAATGTGGTGCGCTGGCTGGGTCAAAAGGCCGAAGAACTGGAAGTCAACCTGTTCCCCGGTTTCGCCGCCTCGGAAGTGCTGTTCCACGAAGACGGCAGCGTCAAGGGCGTGGCCACCGGCGACATGGGGATCGGCAAGAACGGCGAGAAGAAGCA